>CAMCYV010000131.1 GCA_945885645.1 Bifidobacterium breve
AGCGCCAGGCCACCCACCTTCGATGAAATCAACACCGTAATCATCGAGTAAACGTGCCACTGCAATTTTGTCATTTACTGAATAGGAAATACCTTCTCGCTGGGCACCATCTCGCAGCGTTGTGTCATAGACATGAAAAGCGTCAGTCTTCGTCATTCCCAACTCCGTTTCCACTTGATCAAAACCATCTTAAGCGATACAACCTGATTAATTGACAAGCGCGTGCATCCAGTTGTGACGGTCGGCTACCGCTCCTGACTGTATATCGAGCAAGGCATTACGTAATGCCAGAGTGATTTCACCGGACCTGCCTCCAGCCACGTCAAATGAACCATTTGAGCGACTCTTGACCTTACCCACGGGAGTGATTACTGCCGCAGTTCCACATGCGAAGACCTCTGTGATTTCCCCACTTTCACAACCCGCCCTGAGTTGATCCACGGTGATCTCACCTTGGTCAACCCTAATTCCAAGATCGGATGCCACCGTGATGAGTGATTCACGGGTAATTCCTGGGAGCAGCGAACCCGTCAACGCAGGTGTCATGATTCGCGCTGAATCCCCTGCGCCATACACGAAATACAGGTTCATGCCTCCCATCTCTTCAATCCGTTGCCGGTCAACCGCATCGAGCCACACCACTTGGTCGCAGCCATGGGCCGATGCTTCCGCTTGGGCGAGCAGTGAAGCTGCATAGTTTCCGGCGCATTTAGCCTCCCCCGTTCCTCCTGGAGCGGCACGAACGTATTCATCGGAGATCCACACCGAAACTGGATTTATTCCGCCGGCAAAATAGGCGCCTGCAGGGGATGCGATGAGGACGTACTTATACCGATTTGCTGGCCTTACCCCAAGTCCAACTTCCGTTGATATGAGAAACGGCCTGAGATAGAGAGACCGCTCTCGTCCTGCGGGAACCCAATCCTGATCATGTGCCACAAGTTCTTCAATACTTGCCACGAACAGTTCTTCGGGGACTTCCGCCATTGCCAAGCGCCGGGCCGAGCGTTCAAAGCGCCGGGCATTTTCAAAGGGTCGGAATGTCTTGATACTGCCATCTTCATGGCGATAGGCCTTAAGCCCCTCGAAAATTGCCTGTCCATAGTGCATGAAGTTTGTTGCCGGATCCAGAACCAATGGACCGTAGGGAATCAACTGGGCATCATGCCAACCATTGTCAACATGCCAGTCCGCGGTGACCATTGAATCTGTGAAGAATTTCCCGAAACCTGGGTTAGCCAGAATTTCCTCGCGTTGTGCATCAGCTTGACGGACCGCGCCCTCAGTTCTGTTTTCAATCTTCCATAGACCGGACATGTCAGTTTCCTTCTGCCGCAGTCAAACTAGCGTTCGCTATCGCTGAACCAATTTCTGAAGTGGACCGGACCCTCGTTCCGCGCGAGCCAAGATCCGCTGCGACGCCCCGCTCAATCCATTGTGCCGCTTGAGCCTCTCCGATGTGGTCCAAAAGCATCGCTAGTGACATTACGGTTGCGGTGGGATCTGCTTTTCCAAGGCCCGCAATATCGGGTGCCGAACCATGAACAGGTTCAAACATGCTGGGATTTTTGCGACTCGGATCAATATTGCCACTGGCCGCTAGCCCAATCCCTCCGACGATTGCCGCCCCAATGTCAGTAACGATGTCTCCGAATAGATTGTCTGTTACGAGCACATCGAAGCGCTCGGGGTTGGTCAAGAAAAACATTGATGCAGCATCCACGTGCAAGTAATCAGTCGTGACTTCTGGAAATTCCAGAGCAACGCGATTAAACGTTCTTTCCCAAAGATTGCCTGCAAAAACCAAAACATTTGTTTTGTGAACAAGTGTCACCTTCTTGCGTGGTCTGCGAGATGCCCTTTCAAACGCATCTCGCACAATGCGCTCCACGCCGAATGCTGTATTCACGCTTACTTCAGTTGCTACTTCATGCGGTGTGTCTTTTCTCAAAGTGCCACCAACTCCAACGTAGGGACCCTCTGTACCTTCACGGCAGACGATGAAGTCAATATCCGCAGGTCCCTTACCGACCAATGGTCCCGCTACACCTTCGTAGAGTTTGACGGGGCGCAAATTAACGTGATGATCCAAATTAAAGCGCAGGGGAAGCAGAACACCGCGCTCAAGGATCCCTGACGCAACACTGGGATCCCCGATCGCACCCAAAAGGATGGCATCGGCCCCGCGCAACTCCTCGATGACGTATTCGGGCAGCAACTCACCCGTGGCTTTGTAACGCCTAGCGCCCAGGTCGTATTCCGTCGTTTCAAAGGTGAAACCGGCCTTGGGCGCGACGACCTCGAGAACCTTCATGGCTTCAGCCACGACTTCGGTCCCGATTCCATCTCCTGGGATGAGTGCGATCGAGTAGTTGGCTTTCATGCGTGAACTTTAGTGGGTACTCGGCTTCCCGAAGACCGGTGCTAGTCTTTACTCACTATGACGTCGCAGCTGCTCCTCTCACCTCTCTGCCTCTCACTTCGCTGCCGCGCCGAGGCATAACAGCCGGATCCTCGTCGCGGGCCGAACTACTGGAGCAGCCGAACAAGCGTCTGCCCCGCCGGTTACCTCATCAGCCGAAATAACCTAACCGCGGAGACCACAATGAACACATCAAATAGTTACGAAATACGCAATAGTCAAAAACCCTCGAGAATGCCATTTGACCGTTACCGACCTTTTACGCCCATTGATCTTCCTGATCGCACCTGGCCCGCCAAGATCATGACGGGTGCGCCCCGGTGGTGCGCGGTTGACCTACGCGACGGCAACCAAGCCCTCATTGATCCCATGACCCCTGCGCGGAAAATGGCTATGTTTGAATTGCTCGTATCCATGGGCTACAAGGAAATCGAGGTTGGATTTCCCTCTGCTTCACAAACGGATTTTGATTTCGTGCGACAAATAATCGAGGGGGGGAAAATACCCGATGATGTCGTGATTCAAGTACTCACCCAATCGCGAGAACACCTCATTGAACGAACATTTGAATCCTTGGTCGGAGCCAAGCAGGCCATTGTGCATCTCTACAACTCGACGTCTACCCTGCAGCGACGGGTCGTTTTCGGGCTCGACGAGTCAGGAATCATTGACATCGCCGTTCACGGAGCCCAACTCTGTGCCAAATATGCCGAAGAAATTACCCCGAACACCGATATCTACTTTGAGTACTCCCCTGAGTCGTATACGGGAACCGAGCTGGAGTTCGCTCTCAAGATCTGCGATGCGGTCACCGACGTGTGGCAGCCCACACCGGATCACAAGGTGATTTTGAATTTACCGGCCACGGTCGAGATGACAACCCCGAATGTTTATGCGGACTCAATCGAATGGATGAATCGCAACCTCGCTCGCCGAGACTCCATAGTGCTCTCACTTCACCCCCACAATGACCGCGGGACAGGTGTCGCCGCCGCCGAGCTGGGTTACCTTGCTGGCGCCGATCGCATTGAAGGTTGCCTTTTTGGCAATGGCGAACGCACGGGCAATGTTTGCTTGGTAACACTCGGGATGAACCTGTTCAGCCAAGGCATCGACCCCGAAATTGATTTCTCAAATATTGATGAAATCAGGCGCACCGTT
The DNA here is from genome assembly GCA_945885645.1 of Bifidobacterium breve. Lineage (GTDB taxonomy): Bacteria > Actinomycetota > Actinomycetes > S36-B12 > S36-B12 > UBA4592. The sequence continues at coordinate 3,584 of CAMCYV010000131.1, forward strand.
GAGTACTGCAACCAGATCCCCGTTCACGAACGTCATCCCTACGGTGGAGACCTAGTCTTTACAGCATTTTCAGGCTCACATCAGGACGCAATTAATAAAGGGCTCAACGCCATGAAAGCCGATTCACAGGCTGCAGGAGTCGACGTCAACTCATTTCGGTGGGAAGTTCCCTATCTCCCGATCGACCCTCAGGATCTGGGCCGTACCTATGAAGCCGTAATTCGGGTCAACTCGCAGTCGGGTAAAGGTGGTGTCGCCTACATCATGCGCACCGAGCATCGACTCGACCTGCCTCGCCGGCTGCAGATTGAATTTTCACAAGTAATTCAAAAAGTGACCGACATTGAAGGTGGAGAGATAGCACCCAGCGCAATGTGGGCGGCATTCTCATCGGAATACCTACCGGATCCCCAAGCACCTTGGGGTCGCTTCTCTCTGCGCTCGGTGAGCCAAAATTCAGATGTTGATGGGCACACGACAATTGAAGCGAACATCACTGATGGAAGTAGCGAAGTTACTTTGAAAGGATCAGGCAACGGTCCCATCGCTGCCTTTTGCCAGGCAATGGGCGAGTACGGAATTGACGTTCGTGTTTTGGACTACACCGAACACGCCCTCAGCGCCGGTGGAGATGCGACCGCAGCGTCCTATCTCGAATGTGCGGTCGATGGAAAGGTCCTTTGGGGGGTTGGAATTGATCCTTCCATCACGACTTCTTCGCTGAAAGGGATTATCAGTGCAGTTAACAGAGCGATGCGGGATTAGAGCGCTACCGACTTGCCTGTATGTGCACCGATTTCGCTCGTGATTTGATCAAGGAGAGCAGGGGCGATGGGCGAATCAACCGTGAGAACAATCAATGCGTGTCCGTCGTTGTCCCGGCTTACCTGCATCCCGGCGATGTTGATCCCTGAATCGCCCAACAGATTGCCCACCGCTCCAATAACTCCGGGTCGATCGTGGTAGCGGAAAAATGCCATATGTGAACTGACTGGGACATCAATGTCAAAACCATTGATGTTAACAACTTTGGC
>CAMCYV010000132.1 GCA_945885645.1 Bifidobacterium breve
TAACTTTTCTGGCGATAAACCCCATCGTTCCATAACACCGGGTCGGTAATTTTCAACGAGGACATCGAATTCTTTTACGAGCCTCAGTAGCATCTGCTGGCCTTCAACAGTATTCAGGGCAAGCGTTATCAGTCTTTTGTTACGAGACAACCCTTTCCAAGCCAGCGCGGTGCCTTCAACTTGGCTTCCCCACGCTCGAACTGGATCACCTTTGACCGGTAACTCGACCTTGACAACATCTGCACCGAAGTCAGCAAGGTAGGTGGCCGCCCAAGGACCAGCCATCATGGTTGCAACATCAAGTACACGGAGTCCATCGAGAGCGCCTTTTTCCATTGTGGCCGGTTTCAACTCGCGAGGATCAAGCCCTGGGTACTTGCTCATACCAATTCCTTAGATGTGTTTAAAAGGGGCGGAAGTTGCTCGTGCCAATCCGTTTCTCGCTGGTAGGCGGTTGCTACCTGAAAAAGTTTTGCCTCACACCATTGACCGGCCGACAGGGCGACACTCACCGGCAACCCAGAGACAGCGTGGAAACCAATGGGAAGACTCATGGTGGGCCCTTCATGTAACGCCCAAGGATAGGTAATTCGACCTAGCATCTGGGTTTGAGCTCTCGAGTCAAAGCCCTCAGCTGCAGGAACATCAATGGAAACTACCGGGGTCAAGATTATGTCGATATCGGTGAAAATCTGGTTGAGACCATGGCGATACCTTTGGCGCCAATCCAGCGAGCGTGCAAGTTCGGTGGCCGGGATGTCGAGCCCTGCGGCCACCCGAGCAAATACATCTGGTGAGAAATCTTCGGGGTGCGCACGCAAACGCTCTTTGTGAAATTCTGCTCCCTCACATTGAACGATCCGTGTCCAATGCTCAAATGCCGAAGCCTGATCAAAATCTGATACGGGGACGATAATCACGCCCTGCACTTTCAACCACTCAACGAAGGAATCAACCCGCTGAGCAATCATGGGATCAAGATCATCAAAGAAAAATTCGCTGGGAATACCTACCCTCAATCCAGCCAATGGTTGGCCGATTAGAGCGGTTGGCAACACTTTGATTCCATCCAGGGAATATGGGTCAAGGGGATCATGGACCATTAGGGCTTCTGTCAGCCGGGCTACGTCAAAAGCGCTCGAAGCCATGGGGCCAACCGTGTCCTGGGTGTATGACACGGGAAATACGCCACGGGTGGATATCGAGCCATAGGTGGGACGTAGACCAACTACACCGTTAACAGCCGCCGGAACGCGCACCGATGCTCCCGTGTCGGTGCCCAGTGACGCCTCGCAGAATCTAGCCGCGAGTGCCGCACCTGACCCACCGCTTGAACCCCCAGGGATACGATCCAAATTCCAAGGGTTGCGACAAGCGCCATATGTTGAGTTTTGCGTGGTAGCACCCCAAGCCAGCTCCGCCATGTTGAGTTTCGCTAGAACCACCGCACCCTGGGCAGACGCGAGTTCGACGCAGTGCGCATCCGCGATCGGCATATTGTCAGAAAGAAAGCGAGCACCCGCGGTGGTGGGTGCGCCCTTCGTGTCGATGTTGTCCTTGAGACCGAGGAGCAAACCATGCAGCGGCCCGGCCGAACCTCCGTTAGCAGCAATGGCATCAAGCTCTATCGCACGCTCACGTGAGTCGTCGAGCCAGGTGATAACCGACTGGACTTGGCCGTCCAAAGCGAGGAAGCGAGCATGAGCCGCTTCCCATCGCTCTAAACAGTTCGTTCCATTGCCGGTCACCCACGACTCCTTGCCTAAATGTGGTCAAACTGTATGCAACATGAACTGGGCTGTCAACGGACTTTCGATATTTACCCAATTTCTCATGGCGTTTTCACTCTAAGAAAGAAAAACTAAAGTCCAATACGGCCATTCAATTTGACACATTTCTGTACACAATCTCACTAAGATGGTTGTGTGGATCCATCAAGTGAAAGCCTGTGACAACCACTACGGACAGCCCGAAGCAAATCCAGGACATGTATTTGCCACGATCAATGCGAGTCGTCGAAGTCGGAATGCGCGACGGGTTGCAATCGGTACGTAAAACAATTCCAACATCAGAGAAACTCCAGCTCGTTGAAAGCCTGCTTGAATCGGGAGTTACCGAGATTGAGGTAGCTTCGTTCGCTCACCCAAAAGTGCTCCCGCAGCTCGCGGACGCCGAAGCGCTCCTCGCGGTTGTCCCCCGACAAGAGGGTTTCCACTACCGAGGCCTCGTACCCAACGCTCATGGGGCTCGTCGCGCCATTGACTCAGGGGTCAACGAGATTGTTGCCCTCACCTGCACTGATCCTGATGTCACGATGATCAATCAGCGGCGAACCCACCCGCAAATGTGGGATGAGCTCGACAATATTCTCAGTGCGGCGGGAGATACCCCGGTGACTGTTGCGATCGTCATGTCTTTCTTTGCTTATGGCACTGGAGTTGTTGAGCCCGAGAGACTCGATGCTTTCGTTGACCAGATTGTCGCCACCGGAGCAACGAGCATTTACGTTGCCGACTCCGCGGGACTAGCTGATCCACGACAGGTCTACGAGGCTATTCGACGAATCAAGTTGCAACAGCCGAATTTGAAAGTGGGAGTACACCTGCACACCCGAGGCGGGTTTGCCTTAGCAAATACATTAGCCGCCATGCAGGCCGGTGTTGACTGGGTTGAGGGAGCTTTCTGTGGCCTTGGTGGTGACCTCTGGCTTCCCGGTGACGCCGATGTATTAGGTAACACACCTACTGAAGATCTTGTGGCAATGCTCCAATATATGGGAATTAGCACGGGGATCAATCTCGAGAAATACGGTGAAACGGTGGAGTTAGCGAAAGACATTACGGGAAGCCCCGCATTTGGACATTTCACTCGCGGTGGATCACGAACGCAAATGCAGGAAATTGATTGGAAGCATATTCTTTCTCAGCCCGGAAAAGAAATTCCATCCACTAAGGACTAAAAATCACTTTCAGTTAGGATTTCAAGAATGACAACGCAATTAAGCGGCGCAGCCGGCAACGCCTATCAATTGATGCGAAACGATATCGTGTCAGGCGTTTTAGCCGGTGGTAGCCGTCTCACTGAAACGGATCTCGCCACTCAATATGGACTCAGCCGTACACCCATCCGTGAGAGTCTTCGACGACTTCAGTCTGAGGGACTCATCGAAGTTATTCCGCACCGAGGTGCTCGAGTTGTGGACTGGCAGAATTTTGATATCGAAGGAATGTATGACCTGCGAATCTTGGTCGAATGCTTCATCACTCGACGTGCGGCAACGCGCATTACACCAGATGTCGTCGATGAACTTACTGAACTGTGCGACCAGATGGAAGCCATTACCAAGGAAGGCAAAGCTGGTGACCCCAACACGGTCGCTGCTTTCACCGAACTAAACGGCCGCTTCCATGGACGGATATCTGAAATGGCAGACGCCGAATACGCTGAGCCTGCGCGGCATATTTTGGTTGCGCTCCCTGTCATTCTTCGAGCCGTGCACAACTACGCTCCGCTGGGCTATCAACGCAGCAACTCTCACCACCGTGAATTGCTCGAGGCCTTTAAAATCAATGATCCGGATTGGGCTGAGAGCATTATGAGACTCCACGTAACTGCTTCCAAATCGGCCATCATGGCCGAACTTCGCAGGACGCCCGATATATATGACTCTATGGAAGCAAACTCCTAGTCGGACATTGGATTAGCGTGAGCGCGACGTCGAACAACCGCAAACAACAAAGCCGCGGCAGCAAAGAAGCAGAGACTGACCGCAACCCAAGTTGGTGAAAAACCAAACCTCTGAACGGCAAATCCGAACAGCAACGGACCCAACACTCCGCCCGCCCCGGCTCCCAAAACGATGTAACCGGATGCGCGAGCGGGTGCTTGCGGATATGTGCTCACCACAGCAAGGGTCAGTAGGCCATTCCAGCCCCACCCCGCACCAATAGCGATGAGAGTCGCCAAAAACAGGGCCCACCCCGGTGGGACCAAAGCGAATGAAATCACTCCCGCGCCGCCAACGATCATGATGAAGGCCGTTGCGATGAGGGGGCGACTGACTCGACCAAGCTGCCAAGCGAACACGAAACGACCCAAAATTCCACATGCACTACCAACCGCGAGGTAGACCCCTGCAGCATTCGGGGTGCTACCTCCAGCAATTGCCGACTCAACATAAAAAGCACCCGTCGCCGAGACTGCGATCATTGCCAACATAAACACGGCTGCGAATACGAAAACGCCAGCAAGCTTTTGTTCGGCGGCAGCGCGAGCTGCCGAATTGCGCTTATGACCCGGGGCAAGCCGTGGAATGCCGACGAGAGCGGGAATACCGATTGCCGCACACGCAACAAACGCCCAGCGCCAACCAATCGTGCTCGCCAAGATGGGGATGCTGAGCCCGGCCACCAAAGCTGCACCCGGGAATGCCGTTTGCTTAAAGCCGAATGCGAGGCCGAGTCGCTCCTGCGGGACCACTTCGAAAAGCGCAAGGTCAACCGCCGGTTGGGTAAGCGCGTTTGCCAGTCCAGCCAACGACATCAGGACAAGCAACGCGGTCCAATTTGGGGCCAAGGCTAGGGCTCCAATTACGAGCATCGAAGA
>CAMCYV010000133.1 GCA_945885645.1 Bifidobacterium breve
TTCACGGTTGTCCATCAATCATCTGAATTGTGGCTCAAACTAGCCATCGCTGAGATCGACTATGCGGTCCTAAACATTTCACAAGGTTCAATCCAAGCCGCTTCACGTTATTTAATACGGGCGCGCGACTGCATTAATTACACAACGGCCCAATTGCCGATGCTAGAAAAGATGACCCCGTGGGACTACCAGTACGTTCGCACAGCGCTGGGTCACGGTTCCGGTTTTGATTCCCCGGGCTTTCGAAATTTGCGAGAGAGCCTTAAAGAACTCGTTGAAAGTGTTCAAGCGGTGTTGGAGCGGTCGAATCTTTCCTTGGAAAAGTTGTATCTCAATGTTGAAGACAACGAGGCTTTGTATTCGTTGGTTGAACTACTGGTGGACATTGATGAAGCCTTAATGATCTGGCGAAGTGTCCATGTCAAAGTAATTGAGCGAACGATTGGTGCAACCGTCAATGGAACCCAAGGAACACCGGTTGAGGTCGTTCGGAATTTGCGGGACCGCTCAATCATGGAAGAGCTTTGGGAGGTACGGGTTGATCTAACAGACCGTGCCGATCGGGAACTTGCCGGCAATTCATGAGGTAAATGAAATGGTTTCCCGTGGGTGTTGTTTACCCTCAAGTGGCATCTGGCGCGTAAACCGCAATGATTAGGCCATGAAATCTGCGCGCGAAGAATTGTTCATAGATGCCCATACGACCTACTCGTTCACGAGTGAACCAGTCACCGATGCGGAGTTGACCGAGATCTACGAACTGGTCAAATTTGCACCAACACCGATGAATTCCCAAGCGCTTCGAGTTCATTTTGTACGCACGAGCGAAGGTAAAGAACGGCTACTCCCTTTACTTGATGAAGGGAATCGCGTGAAGAGTGCGAGTGCCGCCGCCGTTGCAATACTCGCTTTTGATACTGAGTTCAATGAATTTCTACCCGAACATTTCCCACAGGTTCCAAACGCTCGTGACATTCATCAGGATCCTGATAAACGCTTCGCAAGTGCCCGAGAGATTGCAACACTGCAGTCAGGTTATTTCATTCTGGCTGTGCGAACGGTTGGTCTGGATGCAGGCCCTATGGCGGGATTCGATCACGCGGGCGTGGACGCGGAGTTCTTCTCCGGGAGTAGCTGGCGCTCTCTATACGTTGTCAATATTGGGCACACCGATCCCGAGGGCCAGCGGCCACGCAATCCGCGCTTGAACGCTGAGCTTGCGATTGGTTGGAGTTAGTGCTCGAGTTCGAGTTTGGGAGTTAACTCGGCTCTTGGCTGCCGTCCTGAACTAAATCCCGATCGAGTGATATGGATCGATACTTTTGGGGCATCGGGTGCCGAAATGCCCTTATTGGGGGGCGGTGCACAAGCGCGCGAGGGGTGAGAGGACATTTATGCCAGTGGACGCAACTCGGTTTTCGAACCGAGGGTGTCTTCTGTACGAAGGGCACGTTGCCCCTCGTGTTTTACGTTAGGGAGAAAAAGCAACATGGCAACAGGAACAGTAAAATGGTTTAACTCGGAAAAAGGCTTCGGCTTTATCGAGCAGGCTGACGGCGGACCAGACGTTTTCGTTCACTACTCAGCAATTGATTCAAGTGGATACCGTTCACTCGATGAAAATCAAGCTGTCGAATTCGACATCACCCAGGGCCCAAAGGGACCTCAGGCTGACAAGGTTCGCATCGTCTAATTACAGACTTTTTAGCTTCTTAGGTGGCCCCCGGCGTTACGCCGGGGGCCATTCTTATTGCTCACATAGGTAATTTTCCCCAAAATAAAAGGAAAAACTGGTATTTATCCGCAAATACTGTTAAATTACCGGTCTTATGGCTGAAATACGGATTTCTGATGCCGCTTCGATGCTGGGCGTCTCGGACGACACGGTTCGTCGTTGGATTGAACTCGGCAAGCTCAGTGCCGGCGCTCCCGGCAACGGTCCGCGGACGGTGAGCTCAGAAAGTCTCGCCCTGTACATGGTGGCCGCATCACGGCTGGAAAACACGCCGGTTAATGCCTCAGCTCGAAATCGGTTTCCGGGAATCGTGACGCGGGTGGAAAAAGATGGCGTTATGGCTTTGGTTGAAATCCAGGCTGGCCCGCACCGGGTGACTTCATTATTGAGCCGCGAGTCGGCCGAGGAGCTCGGATTGGCACCAGGGGTACGCGCCACGGGGGTTATCAAATCAACGAATGTGGTGATTGAGTTGGAATCAAACTAATGAACAAAGTTTTACGGGTATTCGTGGCGGTTGCCTTAGTAGTTGGGTTAAGTGCACTCTTCCCTGGTGCATCTGGAGCAGCGACTAAGCCGAATACAGAACTGACCGTATCGGCAGCGGCATCCCTCACCGATGTATTTCCCGTGATTGCCGCCGCCTTTATTAAGCGATATCCGGACACAGAAATCAAATTCAACTTTGCCGGTAGTTCAACGATCATGAACCAAGTCATGGCCGGTGCCCCCGTTGACGTTGTTGCAACCGCTTCAGAGTCCACAATGCAGATTGGAGTTGACTCAAAGCAGGTCCTTCGTCCACTGATTTTTGCCCGGAACTCCATGGCAATTGCGGTACCGGCTGGGAACCCGGCGAACATAAAGAGCTTGGCTGATCTAGAACGCGGTGGGCTATTCCTTGGAGTGTGTGATCCGGTGATTCCATGTGGGGCTGCCGCAGTGGAGATTTTTGCCAAGAACAAGCTCAACATTACGCCGGTCACGCGCGAACTCGATGTTCGAGCACTGTTGGGCAAAGTAATTTCTGGTGATCTCGACGCAGGGATCGTCTACATAACCGACGTGAAGGCCGCCGGCAGCCAAGTTGAATTTGTTGAGATCCCAGTCAAGGAAAATGTCATGACCACGTATCCAATCGCCACGGTCACGGACCCGGAAAATGTTGGGGACAAGCAAAACACTGAGCTATCAAATCGATTCGTGAATTTTGTGCGATTTAGTACAACCTCGCAAGCGATTTTGCGCGCATTTGGTTTCGCGAAGCCTTGGTAAGAACGTAGACAAATTGAGGCGTCAACGCTCACCACTATTCCTTCTGATCCCCGGGATTATTGCGTTAGTATTTTTACTGATTCCCCTCATTGCGTTGATCGCACAAACGCCATGGGAAGCTTTCCCTAGGATTATTTCTTCACCGGAGGCGCTAGAAGCATTGCGACTCTCACTTATCACCTCACTTGTCGCTACGGGGTTTGCCGCGGTGTTTGGGATCCCTATGGCGTGGTTGCTGGCGCGAGAAGCACTTCCCTTCACGGGTCTACTGCGCGCCTTAGTGATTGTTCCGTTGCTATTGCCTCCGGTTGTTTCCGGTGTTGCATTACTCGAAGCATTGGGTCGACGCGGTCTCGTTGGTGGGTTTTTGTACAACAACTTTGGTATTACGTTCCCCTTCACCACGGTGGGTGTGGTCATCGCGACAACGTTTGTAGCAATGCCGTTTTTGATCATCACGCTGGAAGGTGGTTTCCGCTCCCTTCACCGGCGTTACGAAGATGCTGCCGCGACTCTTGGCGCCAGCCACAGGCGAATCTTCTTTAGGGTAACGATGCCCATGGTGGCTCCCGCGGCTGTCGCCGGGCTCGTATTGTGTTGGGCCAGAGCCTTAGGTGAATTCGGCGCCACCATTACATTTGCCGGAAACTTTCCCGGAGTGACCCAAACAATGCCGCTAGCGGTGTACACCGCACTGGAATCTGACCGCTCTGTGGCAATTGCACTCTCATTGGTGCTACTGGTGGTCAGTGTTGGGGTGCTCGTCGCCTTACGCGGTAGGTATTTGCAATCGAGGGCGTCATGAAAGTTATTGCGAACTTCATTGCTACCCGAGGTGACTTCACCCTCGATGTCGACATCACTATTTCTTCGGGAACGGTCACGGCAGTGCTCGGCCCAAATGGATCGGGAAAGTCCACGCTGTTAAGAACGCTTGCCGGCCTGCAAGGAATAGAGTCTGGGGAGATCCGATTTGGTGACCGAGTGGTAAATGCGGCACCGTCAATTCACGTTTCCCCTCAAGAGCGATCTGTTGGTGTTGTCTTTCAAGACTATGCACTCTTTCCCCACCTGAGCGTTGAACAAAATATTGCCTTCGGGCCACGATCCCTGGGGGCATCAAAAAAAGAAGCGCAAGCGCAATCTCAAGCGCAGATGAATTCACTAGGGATCAGCGAATTGGCGAACCGAAAGCCCGGTCAAATTTCAGGGGGGCAAGGCCAACGGGTGGCGCTTGCTAGGGCACTCGCAACCCAACCGGATCTTCTCTTGCTTGACGAGCCTCTGGCCGCACTCGATGCTCAAACTCGCGAAAGCGTGCGAGCTGAACTTGACCGGCAGATAAAAGCATTTACTGGATGTGTAGTTTTGGTTACCCATGATCCACTTGATGCGATGCTGCTCGCTGATCGCGTTATTGTTCTTGAAAACGGTGTAATTACCCAAGACGGAACACCGGGTCAACTTGCAGCCAGACCTGAGACCAGTTACGTCGCAACATTGATGGGTGTAAACCTCATCCGCGGGCAGGCCCATGCGGGTGTTCTGCACGTCGAGGGTGGTGGGGTGCTGCAAATACCACAGGG
>CAMCYV010000134.1 GCA_945885645.1 Bifidobacterium breve
ACCACCGCAGCTACCAGGGTCAATCGGCGATTTATCGGCATCTTTTTTGACTTTTGCGCGGTTGATGAATCGGGGGCCTTGCTCATGTCGAGATCTGGGGTTGCCATGTGCAGATCGTATGGGGCGCCTAAGTGAATGATCTACGCGCCTGTGTAAGTGTGGCACAGCCCGATGACTTGTGGGGCCCGCGCGATGGTGCCAATAGTGAATGAGGTGATCCGAAATGTTAAGCACCACGACGTGAGTCGGCATGATCACGCTTGGGGTGAATGCCAACAAAGTCTTGACCGATCCTTAGCAGTTGCGCATCGGTGAGGTCGCTAATGTCACAGCGTACTTCACCAAGAATTTTTGCTGCTACATCGGAGAAATGCTTTTCAGCGTAAGCGGTGAAATGGTGCCCAGCGTTTGCTTTACCGGTCCCATTGGTCAGCAAAACAATTCCATTTGCGTCATGGAGTGACTCACAGAGCAATTTCCAATACACATCACTGTCGGCTTCATAAGTTCCATTAGGATTACCCGCCCGGTGGTACACATTGTGATAGTAATTCTTTGGATCCTCCGCCGTTACGGTCTCTGGGCGGTCATGTGAATCCTGATCGAGTGCGTAAATGCGGGTGCTGTGAAAGTCAATTGCGGCGACAGCGATCTTGCCACGAAGAATGACTACATCTGTTTTGTTCTCCACGTTAAATCTCCTGACCTTCAGGGCGAGGGTTGAAGCCTGCATTTTTGAGCATCCGGCGGAAATCAACAACCATTTGGGTATCGATGTCCTTGCCATGTGGACGGTCAAACACTTCGGTTTCCTCACCGAGGGTGACGGTGAACTTCCCGTCGTGCTTCTCCTCTACTGTTCCTGCTGCCTCGAGCAGGTGAAGTACGTCAACCCAGCGAATATTGTGGCTCACCGGGTGCGAGTAGATAGCCGAGAGAGTGTCTAGGTGGTGGTTATTCAAGTGTGTGAGGTTCTCTCCAGTTGCTTCAGCCATGGCCGTACCTTGCCATGCCGATATGGGTAGTTACCACGCCGGGCCGCAATAGCCAAAGGAAAGCTGAGATAACGGGGCCTCTCTGACTACTTCTCTTTTTGGGCGTTCTTTGCTTGAGCTTTCTTCTCAGCCCGCTCGGCTCGCACTTTCACCTCCATAGCTTCCGCTTCTTCCAGTGTGGGTGCACTTCCACCAAACCGAGCTGGAATCCATGGGGCGCCCGCAACATTATCGGGATAGCGTTCAATCGCTCGGGCTAAAAGATCCCGCAATGCTTCCCGCAAACGATCATTCGCTTCCTCCGCATCACCGGAAATGTCAAGTGGCTCTCCCACCATGATCACAATTGGGCGACCACGGGTTAAGTCTTTACCCGAATAAGAGAAAATTCGGTGTCCGCCAAAAATGATCATGGGAAGCACGGGAACTTTAGCTATTTTCGCCATCCGGATAGTTCCACTCTTAACCTCCTTGATATCCAAGGATCTACTCATTGTGGCTTCGGGGAAAACTCCGACGATCTCACCCTTTTGTAGATCAGCGACCGCGTCGCGCAACGCTTGGGAACCTGCATCACGATTTACAGGGATGTGTTTCATGCCACGCATGAGAGGCCCAGCAATTTTGTGCTTGAAAATAGAATCCTTCGCCATAAAGCGAACGAGCCTGCGTCCGCGCATGTTCGCGGGAATACCGCCTAGTGCAAAATCTAAATAACTTGTGTGGTTGATTGCGAGAAGTGCACCACCTGAAAGTGGGATGTTTTCCTCACCAACAACATCGATCTTGAGACCCAGCCCAGCAAATGCGCCTTTGGCGATAAGAACAATTGATTGGTAGAACGGATCGGCCACCATACAAGACTACAGCCCAACAGTCATCGGGCGTTGGAAAGTTAAATACCGTCTCCGATTCGGGCACCGCTTTTTTCTAACAGTGAACGCACTTCAGAGGAGCGGTAACGACGATGGCCACCCAACGTGCGGATACTGGTTAACTTACCCGCAGTAGCCCAGCGGGTAACGGTCTTAGGGTCAACCCGGAAAAGGGAAGCCACCTCACCGGGTGTCATCAAGTGTTCCGTTTCAGGGATCGGATTCACGCGCGACATCTGAGCGTTAACCTGGGAATTGCTGCCAAATGGCCGTGGGTTAAGCGAGTTCACTTTTGACACAACTCCCCTCGTCGTCTTCACGGAGTTCAAGGTGAAACCAAATTTCACTCTTTCTAATGAATGAACGGTAGCCCTGTTTGCTGAATTTGCAAGTCAGATTCACCACAGATCTGGCCGCCTCACAAATTCTTGAGGCGTTACCATCAATATATGGAAACCACGAGCGACCCTTGGGCCCAGTTCTCCAACCATGAAGAGGTGGTGATCAGCCAAGATCCGCGGACGGGCCTACGTGTCGTGATCGCAATTCACTCCACGAAATTGGGTCCGGCTTTGGGCGGTACTCGAATGGCGCTGTACTCGGAGCACGCCAATCCCCAATCGGCCGCTTACACCGACGCTCTGCGGCTGTCCCGAGCAATGACCCTCAAAAATGCGCTCGCCGGGCTCAATCATGGGGGAGGTAAGGCGGTTCTGATCGCTGATCCTGCGAATAAGTCCCGCGAAGAATTACTTAACTATGGACTCCTGGTTGAGTCATTGGGCGGGAAGTACGTCACTGCCGGTGACGTGGGTATGCAAGTTGCCGACATGGATGTAGTGGGCGAAACGAGTCAATATGTCACCGGTCGCTCACCCGAAAATGGTGGGGTTGGCGACTCCGGGATATTGACGGCTCTAGGAGTCTGGCAAGGGATGCAGGCTGCCGTCGAATTTATGACCGGGAGCAATGACCTGTCGCAATCGACGGTCGGCGTGATTGGTGCCGGGAAAGTTGGTGGGCGTCTCATTTCATACCTGATGGAATCCGGTGGGGCCAAAGTGATCGCCATGGATCCACTTGCAAGTATCCGTGCAGATATAAGCACTCAATACCCTGACGTTGAATTTGTTGACTCCTTCGAGGAAATGTTGGCGGCCCGACCCTCGATTATTTCCCCCAACGCCATGGGCGGCTTTGTCACCGCGGACCTGATTCCTGGATTGACAGCTGCGGGGGTTTCCCTGGTGTGTGGCGGGGCCAATAACCAACTGGCTGAAAATAGGGTTGGGGACCTCCTCGCGGCTGCAGGGATTGTGTATGCGCCGGACTTCATGGTCAATTGCGGTGGTGTGATTCAAGTGGCAGAAGAGTTAGTTGGGGCTGATGTGGATCGGGCTCGCCAGCAGGTCATGAAGGTGTACCAAACCACCCTTGAAGTCCTCGAATCAGCCAAAATCGCCTCAATAACCCCGGTAGCAGCGGCCGAAGCTAAGGCTTGGGAACGGATAAATGCCTAGTTCCATTGGTGCATCCGCGCGATCAATCGGTGGACGATAGTATTGTCCGGTGGCGGGCGAGAGTGCCCCCATCAAAACTATTAGTCCACTAGCTACCGGTATTTACTGGAAGAGGGGGTCGAGTCATGGGACGCGGCCGAGCGAAAGCCAAGCAAACAAAAGTTGCGCGCGAACTAAAATATGGCGGTCCTCAAACCGACTTTGATCGGTTACAGGCTGAATTGAGTGGCCAACCTGCACCTGCTTTTGTTGAAACAGTCACCGCTGAAACGGACTCGGAAGATGATCCGTATGCGAAATACTACGAAGATAGTGAAGACGAAGCCGCGAAATAGTTGAGAGACTTACGTTTCGTAGGTCCCGACCAAACTCACGGATCCCCCACCGCCCCCTTTAGCGGGAGCGTCACCTTGCTCCCCAGGATTTCGGTCGCGTATTGAACCGCACACCCATGCTTCACGTTCACGGTCTCCTAAAATTGCCAGGCATGAATCAACCTGTTCCTCGGGAACAATGACAAACATGCCGATTCCCATATTGAATGTTTTTTCAGCATCAGTTATCGATACGTTTCCTTCGCTGCAAATTAAGTTGAATATTTCCGCGGGCGCCCACGTCTGTCGATAAACATCAGCTGCAAGGCTCTGCGGTAACACCCGGGCCAGGTTCGCTGCAATCCCACCACCTGTCACGTGGCTAAAGGCGTGGACCTGTGATTCCCGGATAAGGGCGAGTGCGTCAAGGGCATATATATGTGTTGGCTCTAACAATTCCTCACCCACGGTGCGACCAAGTGCATCAATGTATGCGTCCAGCCCCAATTTCCCTTCACCTAAAAGTACGTGCCTGGCAAGGGAGTATCCGTTCGAATGCAACCCGGAAGACTTCATCGCGATAACAACATCTCCGGTTCTTACTTTCTCTGGACCCAAAAGATTATCTGCGTCAACAATTCCTGTTCCCGCACCAGCGATGTCGTACTCGTCGGGTGCCATCAGCCCTGGGTGTTCCGCTGTCTCCCCACCCACAAGTGAGCAGCCGGCAAGTACACACCCGCGTGCAATTCCCGACACAATGCTGGCAACACGTTCGGGGTTGACTGAACCAACCGCGATGTAGTCGGTCATAAATAATGGTTCAGCGCCACAAACAACCAGATCGTCAACCACCATTGCTACCAAGTCCAACCCAACCGTGTG
>CAMCYV010000135.1 GCA_945885645.1 Bifidobacterium breve
AAGCTCACGGTTGTCACCCGCAAGGCCTACGGCGGCGCTTACGTGGTCATGGGTTCAAAGCACCTGCGTGCAGACCTCAACTTAGCTTGGCCTACCGGTGAAATTGCGGTCATGGGCGCTCAGGGTGCCGTCAATATCTTGTACCGCAAGGAACTCGCTAACGCTGCTGATCCTGTTGCAGAGCGCGCAGCTCGCATTGAGGAGTACACCGAGAAGTTCGCTAATCCGTACGTGGCGGCGGAGCGGGGCTACATGGACCGAGTGATTTTCCCTCATGAAACCCGCTTGCAGCTCACCCGTGCATTGCGGGCGCTGCGTACCAAGCGTGCATCATTGCCACCAAAAAAGCACGGAAACATCCCGCTGTGACCGCCTCGCACCTTAGCGTGATCCGCGGTGACGCGAGCCCCGAAGACATTGCAACCCTGCTGGCAGTGTTTTCTGCACTACAAGGCAATACGCAAACACAAGAGCCCGCTGTAATCAACGCATGGAGCGACCGGGCTGCCACCATGCGCGCTTTTCCCACGCCTGGACCCGGAGCTTGGCGCGCATCGGGTCTGGCCCAATAAGGGAAAGAATGCAACTCATTTTGGCTTCAGCCTCACCTGCACGCCTCGCAACCTTGACCAACGCTGGCATTAACCCCATTGTGCGCGTGAGTCACGTCGATGAAGCGGCCCTTGAACTCAGCATGGCAACGGCAACCCCGAGTGAGATTGCGCAAGCACTCGCCCAAGCTAAATGTGAAAAAATCACTCAGGAACTTGCGGACAGTAATGAACTAGCTCCCAATACGATCGTGATTGGTTGTGATTCGGTTTTCGAACTCAACGGCAAGCCCTACGGCAAGCCGCAAAACGCCGCTGAGGCAAAATCTCGCTGGCAAGAAATGATGGACACGACCGGCATTTTGCATACCGGTCATTACGTCACGTTTACAAACGAGCACGGGGATCGAAGCACCGCGGAGGGAACCGCGAGCACCGAGGTTCACCTGGGTGAACTCACAGAAGTCGAAATGGACGCGTACCTCCGTAGCGGCGAACCCCTTGCGGTTGCGGGTGGATTCACCCTCGACGGTCTTGGCGGGGCCTTCGTACAAGGGGTAACCGGGGACCCCTCAAATGTTGTTGGAATCTCACTTCCTACCGTCCGCAAACTGTTAACCGGGCTTGGAATCACGTGGACAGACCTGTGGAATCAAGCCCGATAAGATCAGTCAACAATCGAAGGGAAGTTACGTGAAGAGAGTCTTGATCGCCAACCGTGGTGAAATTGCAGTTCGAGTAATTCGTGCCTGCAAGGACGAGGGAATTGAGTCCGTTGCGGTCTACGCTGATCCCGACCGCGACGCCTTGCACGTTCGGCTCGCCGATCACGCATTCGCATTGGGTGGTTCAACCGCTGCCGAGTCATACCTTGATATTGCCAAGGTGATTAACGCCGCGAAAGAATCTGGTGCTGACTCTGTTCACCCTGGCTATGGTTTCCTTTCGGAAAATGCCGATTTTGCCCAAGCCGTCATTGATGCGGATCTTATTTGGATTGGCCCTCCACCGTCAGCCATTCGTTCACTCGGTGACAAGGTGAGCGCCCGTCATATTGCCCAGCGTGCAGGGGCTCCCCAGGTACCCGGAACCCCCGATCCCGTCAAGGACTCGAGTGAAGTCGTTGCTTTCGCGAAAGAGTTTGGTCTTCCCGTTGCAATTAAAGCGGCTTTCGGTGGTGGCGGACGTGGACTTAAAGTTGCCCGCAATCTCGAAGAAATCCCAGAGTTGTATGACTCAGCGGTACGTGAAGCGGTAGCCGCATTTGGCCGCGGTGAATGTTTTGTCGAACGCTACCTTGACAATCCACGTCACGTGGAAACTCAAGTACTCGCTGACCGTGAAGGCAATGTCGTTGTCGTGTCAACCCGTGACTGCTCACTACAACGCCGTCACCAGAAATTGGTTGAAGAAGCACCAGCACCTTTCCTCACTCAAAGTCAACTGGATGCGCTGTACGCCTCGTCAAAAGCAATCATCAAAGAAGCCGGCTACTGCAATGCTGGTACTTGCGAGTTCTTGATCGGCACCGACGGCACCATCTCATTCCTTGAAGTGAACACTCGTCTTCAAGTTGAACACCCCGTCAGTGAAGAAGTCGCCGGAATTGACCTTGTTCGCGAACAATTCCGTATTGCCCGTGGTGGGACAATTGACTACCCAGACCCCGTTCTGCGCGGTCACAGTATTGAGTTCCGAATCAACGGTGAAGATCCCGGACGTGGTTTTCTTCCCGCACCCGGCAAACTCTCACTGTGGGAACTTCCCAGTGGCCCAGGTGTCCGCGTTGACACGGGGTTTGAAGCAGGAGATGTAATCGGCGGAAACTTCGATTCACTTCTCGCCAAGTTGATCGTCACGGGCAAAGACCGCCAAGAAGCTCTGCAGCGTTCGCGACGAGCCCTCGCCGAATTCAAGGTTGACGGAATCGCAACCGCGCTAACCTTCCACCGAGTGGTGGTCGAGGATCCAGCTTTCGCCCCGGAAGATCCCGACACCCCCTTCACCGTTCACACCCGTTGGATTGAAACAGAGTTCAACAACGAGATCCCGGTCTATTCAGGAGATGCCCAAGGACTCGAGGACAGTGTTCCCCGCCAATCAGTGGTCGTTGAAGTCAATGGCAAACGCCTTGAGGTCAGTCTCCCCAACGGCTTTGGAACCCAATCCAGTGAACCAACCCCCACCGCCAAAAAGCGGGAGCGCAAAAAAACGGGTGCGAATACTTCCGGTGATTCACTCGTTGCACCCATGCAGGGAACAATTGTGAAAATCGATGTCACCGAAGGTCAAGTGGTTGCAGCAGGAGATCTGATCGTGGTGTTGGAAGCAATGAAGATGGAGCAGCCACTCACCGCCCACAAAGCGGGCACGATCACCAATCTCAGTGCCGAAGTAGGAACAACCGTTCCCTCTGGCACGGTTTTGTGCGAGATTATTGCCTGATCAAGCGCGTACCGCCAAGCAATAGGGACTAGATTCATCTGGTGAACTCGATAAATATGCCCGTCAATGCCGAGACCGATCTGCTCAATGCAGCAGCTTTAGAGTCCGCCGCTGTTATTGCAACATTAAGTGGCAGCAGCAAACACGATATTGCAATTGTGCTCGGATCAGGTTGGGTTCCCGCTGCAGAAATGATTGGCACCTCAGTTGCCGAGTTCGACATGACCGAAGTCCCCCATTTCAGCGCACCCGGCGTTGAGGGTCACAGCGGGAAAATTCGCAGTGTTGATATCAACGGTAAGCGCGTACTTGTTTTTCTGGGGCGAACGCATTTCTACGAAGGAAAAGGTGTGGATGCAGTTACCCATCTTGTCCGCACAGCCGCGGCCACCGGCTGCGACACCATGATCCTCACGAACGGTTGTGGTGGTCTCAACCCTGAGTGGGTTCCCGGTACACCCGTCCTGATCAAGGACCACATCAACTTCACTGGCAATTCGCCACTACACGGGGCCCACTTTGTTGACCTCACCGATTTGTATTCGTCCCGCCTGCGCGCAATGTGCCACGAGGTTGAACCAGCCCTGCCTGAAGGTGTGTACGTGCAATTTCCCGGACCAATGTTTGAGACTCCGGCAGAAATCACCATGGTTCGTAACATGGGAGGCACCTTGGTCGGCATGAGCACGGCCCTTGAAGCAATCGTTGCTCGATCACTCGGCATGGAGATCCTGGGAATTTCCCTCGTGACAAACCTTGCTGCCGGCATGAGCGGGGAACCACTCAATCACGAGGAAGTTCTCCAAGCAGGCAAAGATGCAGCGGTTCGCATGGGAGACCTGCTCGCAAAAATAATTGCAAAGATTTAGTTCAGATGGCACCAGAAAAAATGAATGTGATTTCCCAAGCAAGGGATTGGCTCGCCAACGATCCACATGAACAAACCCAACATGAACTACGCGTGCTCATTGAACGTGCCGGACAGATGGACCCACTAGCGATCGCTGAATTACACGATTGTTTCAACGGAACACTTCAATTCGGGACAGCAGGACTGCGCGGAAAATTAGGGCCCGGACCCAACCGCATGAACCTCATAGTTGTTGCCCGTGCAGCCGCCGGCCTTGCCAAGTACCTCTTGATTCACAATCCGGATCAAAAGGAAATCAGCGTTGTAATCGGCTACGACGCTCGACACAACTCGGAACTCTTTGCAAAAATCACCGCGCAAATTCTTTGTGGCGCGGGAATTAAGCCACTTCTATTCCCACATACGGTTCCAACGCCGGTACTGGCATTTGCCATAAGACATCTGGGCACTGACGCGGGAGTCATGGTGACCGCAAGTCACAATCCACCAGAAGACAACGGATACAAGGTGTATCTGGGTAACGGTGCACAGATCGTTTCCCCAACCGACACGCAAATCGCCGATTGCATCGCAGAAGTCA
>CAMCYV010000136.1 GCA_945885645.1 Bifidobacterium breve
GCGATAAAACAGCTAGTGCACTCATTAACGCTTATGCCGACCTAGATGCACTCATTAAGGCATCTGGTTCACTTGATTTTGATAAGCCTCTCACCCCGAGGCTTGCGGAGCGGATCACATCGGGAGCCGACTATCTCGCGGCGGCCATGACAGTCATCACGGCTGAGGAGCGGCTTCCCGTGGGTGCGTGGAGCGTTGAAATACCCTATGAACCTGTTGATTCGCAGTCGCTCAATGAACTGGCGGTCAGCTGGGGTGTTGAAAAGTATGTTGAGGAACTACTTCAGGCTGCGCTGGGATAAGAAATAATCCCTCTCTTGCACAAATCAATCGCGCTCATCGCGTTGGCGTGCAGGACTGAATCGGGAGGGGTAACCGCCACAATCTGCCCGAGAAGATCGATCACCTGTCGCACCCAGCGAACAAAGTCTCCAGCAGTTACGTCATTGCTTGTCAAAATCTTCATGAGCGTTGCACCTTTAGCCCACCGGTACAGTGCCCAGGCCAATCCGGCGTCAAGCTTACGACTCTCGTGCACCTTGTGATCGTGTTCGATTCCTTCAACTCGACCCCAAATCTCATGGATGTCGTCGAGTGCCTTTTGGGTTGGCCCACCCGGCACTGACGGAGCTTCATCAGAGTCCCCACGCCGACTTTCATAGACAAATGTTGAACATACGGCAGCCAAGGTTGGTGGGTCGAGTTCATCGAGGACACCAGCCAAGATGGTTTGGGCGATCAACAGATCATTTTCGGAGTAAACCCCTTTGAGCAGATCACCTCGTTGAGTAACTTGCCATTCACCCCTGGGATCCCTCGCCAAATAATCCAGGTCCCCCAGCACCGAACATAAACGATCGAATCGCCTGGCAATCGTGTTCGTTCGTCCTTTCATCCGGGCGGCGACCTCTTGATATTGGCTCTCCGTCTTCTGATATCGCTCCCCCCAACGTGCATGTGCTTCCCGCTCATCACAACCATGGCAAGGGTGGGCGCGCATCTGGTCCCGCAGATCTTGGATCAGCGGATTCACTTCATGCGACTTTTTTCCACGCCGCTTCGGATCAGTGGCCTGATGACCCATCTCGCGAACTTGGGACGCCAGGTTCTTCTTCATATGGGCATCGCGGGATGTGAAACTTTTCGGAACCCTGATGCGCCCGATAGGTGTCAAGTCCGCGAGTGCATCATGGTGATTTAAGCGGCGGACTTGACGATCCCCCGTCAGCACCATGGGTCGTGGCTCCACTTTGTCACTATTAATTGCAGGCGTTACGACAACCGCCGGACCTGCTTTTTTGCCACCGGAAAGCATGATTACGTCTCCAACTTTAAGTGTTCTCAGTTGAGATTCACCGAAATCGCGCCTTTGACGGACCACCTGTCGACTGTCTTGACGTTCGGCTACAGAGATTTCGAAACGAATAGCGCTGTATTGTTCGAAGTCACCCAGGTGACATTGCATGGACTCGAAGTACCCTGCTTTTGCCTCTTCGAGTTTTCGCAGTTCGGTAGCTAACCCAACAACCGAAGCGTCAGCTTGAAACTGGGCAAATGAAGTCTCGAGGAGTTCGCGCGCTCGTTCAGTACCTATTGAACCGACTAAGTTGACCGTCATGTTGTAACTGGGTCGAAATGAAGATTTTAAGGGATATGTCCGGGTGGACGCCAATCCTGCGAGCGACTTGGGGTCAAGATCCTGCTGCCAGAGCACCACCGCGTGTCCCTCAACATCAATGCCACGCCGTCCAGCTCGACCGGTGATTTGGGTGTACTCCCCCGGTGAAAGGTCAACGTGGGCATCACCGTTCCACTTAACCAAGCGTTCGAGAACCACTGATTTAGCCGGCATATTGATGCCCAGCGCAAGCGTCTCAGTTGCGAATACAACTTTTAACAAGCCTTGCTGAAATAGAGACTCGACGATCTCTTTGAATCGTGGAAGTGCACCGGCATGATGCGCCGCAACACCTCGCTCAAGCGCATCAATCCAATCACTAAATCCAAGTGCCGCGAGATCCTCATCAGGAATGTCTCGCGTTGACTCAAGAACCTGATTTCGAATCTTCTCACGCTCGATCGTGGATGTTAAACGAAGTCCGGATGCAAGAATTTGTTCAACCGCATCGTCACAACCGGCACGACTGAACAGAAAGTAGATAGCGGGGAGCAACACTTCAGTTTCGAGAAGCGCCACGACGTCACTTCGCCACGGTGTCAAAGTTGTTCTTCTGGGTGCACTGCGACCTTTACTGCCGTATTTGGACTGACCCCGGGCTGATTGCGCCTGCGCAGCGTTTCGAGCGAGAGCCGCTAGCTCAGGATTCACTTCATGTTGAGAATCATCAATAAACAGGTCGTAGAGTCTTTTTCCCGCCATCACGTGTTGCCACAAAGGCACCGGGCGTACTTCTTCGACGATAACCTCAGTTTCACCGCGGATTGTTGCAAGCCACCGGCCAAACTCCTCCGCATTGCTCACTGTCGCGCTCAACGCAATAATCGTGACAGACTCGGGTAAGTGAATAATCACTTCTTCCCAGACGGCACCTCGTGAACGGTCAGCGAGATAGTGAACTTCATCCATGACAACAAATGAAAGATTATTCAGAGTAGTTGAACGGGCATACAACATATTGCGCAACACTTCAGTCGTCATGACAACAATCGGAGCATCTCCATTGATGCTGTTATCTCCCGTAAGCAATCCAACATTTTGGCTGCCATACCGCTCAACGAGCTCGGCAAACTTTTGGTTGGAAAGTGCTTTAATCGGTGTTGTATAGAAACATTTGGTCCCAGTGTTGAGCGCACGAAATATTGCGAATTCCCCTACAACCGTTTTACCTGCTCCGGTGGGTGCGGCCACTAAAACACCCTTACCCGACTCGATCGCTCGTACAGCTTCCAACTGGAATGGGTCTAAATCGAACGCGTAGCCAGCGGTGAATGCTCTCACCATGGTTTTATTGTCTTGGGCTCGCAGACGGGATGCGGCATACTTTTCGGCCGCGGAGGTCATAACGACAGTCTAGCCGCGGAGTCTCAATCTTCTAGATCTGTGTCAAGTGGTGAGATTTCGTCGTCATCGAGTTCACCGAAACCAGAATTTCGAGATTTTCGAGCCCGGCGACGGTCATTAAGCAGTGAAATCCCGACTGCGATAATGACAAGGAGCATGATCGGACCGGCAAGCAACATTAAGTTGATGGGGTCACCCGTGGGGGTTGCGATTGCGGAGAAAATGAGCACCGTGAAGATAATCCATCGCCACCATGAAACTAGTCGTTTACCCGAGAGAATGCCAGCGAAGTTCAACAAAACAATGAGGAGTGGCGTCAAGAATCCCACCCCAAAGACGATAATTGTTCGAAGGAAAAATGATAGGTAGCGATCGACCGAGACAATGTTTTCCACGTTAGCGGGAGTGAAACCAAGAAGTATTTCTAAGCCAAGGGGCATTACGACATATGCCAGGGTTATCCCGGCAGCAAAAAGCGGTGTGGCGACGGCGGCAAAACCAATAGCCCATCTTTGTTCATTGCGATGTAATCCAGGTGTAACGAATCTCCATAGTTGGTATAGCCAAACGGGTGAACTCAGGGCGAGTCCGGCTGCGGCAGAAACTTGAATTTGCAGAACGAAGGGATCTGCAACGCCGGTCAGCGCTAAGACCACGTCTTGGCCATTTGCCTTCGCAGCTGCAATGACATCCGTGAAGGGTTCGCTTATCCAGGCAAAGATCTCGGCGTAATAGATCCAACCAACAACCATGCCAATAGCGATTGCGATCCCGCTTTTGACCAACCGGGAACGTAGCTCCCGCAAATGCTCGATCAGCGGCATGCCGACCGACTCCTGCTTTTCGCGCAGGGCCACTAGCTACAGCTAACGTTCAGTGGGCGAAGCAGGCTGTGTCTCCGCGCTCACTTCGGATGCTGTCGAGTCAGGGGTACTGGGTTCAACTGCCTTGGATTCGGAGTTCTTTGGCTCAACCGCTTTTACTTGCTCGTCGGTTTCGTTATTCACGAGGCCTTTCGTTTCCGCCTTGAAGATCCGGAGGGAACGGCCCAAGCCGCGCGCAGCATCGGGCAGTCGTTTTGCCCCAAACAACAGAAGAATTAAGGCTACGATGATGAGCCATTCCCAGCCTTTGAGATTACTGAACATGTGATCCCTTTCCTGCCACGCGGATTACCTTGTGAACTGCACCATTGGCGCCCTTCATAGCCTACTTCCTCGTGAAATTCTACTCCGGTCTTAGTGTCATTTACTCAACCGGACCAGTGATTGGAACACCAATTCGCTGATCTCCCCGGCCAATTCGGTTGGTTCGAGCACGGTGGCGGCTCCTTTCATGGACAAAATCCAACGAATAAGCCATTCCTTAGACAAATAGGGCACGTGAATCAAGATCTGGCCCTCTTTGAGTGA
>CAMCYV010000137.1 GCA_945885645.1 Bifidobacterium breve
GCAATTGCAACAGCAAAGGCAGCTTTTCCCGCATGGCGCTCCGCATCCCTTTCCCGGAAGTCGGAAATCTTGTTTCGTTTCCGGGAATTAGTGGTAGCAAATCGTGATGAAATCGCGCGCCTCGTCTCTATCGAGCATGGCAAGGTCCCCAGCGATGCAGCCGGTGAACTAGCACGCGGAATCGAAAATATTGAGTTCTCTTGCGGGATACCGACGCACATGAAGGGTGGTTTCAGCGAGCAAGTTTCGGGCGGAGTTGACGTTTACTCAATTAAGCAGCCTCTCGGCGTTGTTGCCGGGATTACCCCTTTCAACTTTCCAGCGATGGTTCCGCTCTGGATGTTCACCAATGCAATTGCAACTGGAAATACATTTATTCTCAAGCCGAGCGAAAAAGATCCATCGGTTACAGTTTTTATGGCCAAGTTGCTCAAAGAAGCAGGTTTACCCGATGGAGTGTTCAACATCGTTCACGGGGATAAAGTTGCGGTAGATGCGATTCTTAATCACCCCGATATAGCGGCCGTGAGTTTTGTTGGCTCAACCCCCATCGCCAAATACATTTATGCAACGGGAACAGCCAACGGAAAGCGTGTACAAGCACTTGGTGGAGCAAAGAACCACATGGTTGTGCTGCCCGATGCCGACATCAATATGGCCGCCGATGCCTCCGTTAGCGCCGGCTTCGGCTCCGCCGGTGAACGCTGCATGGCAATCTCTGTAGTAGTTGCCGTTGGCGGCGTAGCCGACCCGCTTATTAAAGCAATTTCTGAGCGTATTCCCGCTTTGAAGGTGGGACCCGGCACTGATCCTGCTAATGAGATGGGGCCACTCATCACCGAGCAACACCGCGACAAAGTTGCCTCCTACATTGCAGGTGCAGCCGCAGAGGGCGCAACCGTGATTGTCGACGGCCGTGAAGGATCACTTCCTGAGAAGGGTTACTTCCTTAATCCGTCGTTGATTGACAATGTTCGACCAGGAATGAAGGTATACGACGAAGAAATTTTCGGTCCAGTTCTTTCCGTCATTCGTGTCGATACATATGAAGAGGCTGTCACGTTGATTAACGACCACCAATACGGGAATGGAACAGCAATTTTCACCCGTGATGGTGGAGCGGCACGCCAATTCCAATTCGATATTCAAGTTGGCATGGTGGGCATAAACGTTCCCATCCCCGTGCCAGTTGGCTACTACAGTTTTGGTGGCTGGAAATCTTCGATCTTCGGTGACGCCAACATTTATGGGCCTGCCGGTATTGAGTTTTACACTCACACGAAGACCGTCACTTCACGTTGGCCGGATCCTTCAACCAGTTCGGTCGATCTGGGATTCCCTCAGACTCGCTAATTCCCTCGAAAACTGTTCACTACTGAAAGGTTAAAGTCATGGATTTTGGTGTAGTTATGCAGTGCACTCCCCCCGCTGCACGGGTCGTTGATCTTGCGCGCAAGGCTGAATCGTATGGATTCAAGTACGTCTGGACGTTTGACTCGCACATTTTGTGGGAAGAACCGTATGTCATTTACAGCAAGATTCTCAATGAAACGCGCAATGTAATCGTTGGTCCGATGGTGACCAACCCTGCCACTCGGGACATCACGGTGACGGCCTCGGTCTTTGCAACCTTGAACGAAATGTATGGAAACCGTACCGTAATTGGAATCGGCCGTGGTGACTCTGCTGTTCGAGTCACTAACGGCAAGCCAGTCAATGTTGCAGACCTTCGGGAAGCCGTTGTTAATCTGAAATCTCTGGTTAATGGCGAGTCCGTCGACTACCACGGCAATGACATTCGTCTCCCATGGGCGACAGAAAGCCGTTCCCCGGTGTGGGTAGCGGCCTACGGCCCCAAGGTGCTGGCTTTGACCGGTGAGGTGGGTGATGGATTCATCCTGCAACTTGCCGACCCTGCAATTGCCGAGTGGACAATTAAGGCTGTTAAAGATGCAGCCAAGGCAGCTGGCCGGGACCCAGACGCGGTGAAGATTTGTGTGGCTGCCCCGGCTTATGTAACCGAAGACATTGCACATGCCCGGGATCAACTCCGTTGGTTCGGCGGAATGGTTGGCAATCACGTGGCCGACATCGTTGACCGCTATGGACACAGTGAAGATGGAGGAGAAGGTGGTGGAGCAGTGCCCCAGGCCCTCACCGACTACATCAAGGGTCGAAAAGGTTATGACTACAACGATCACGGTCAGGCCGGAAACACCCATACTGACTTCGTCCCCGACGAGATCATCGACCGTTTCTGCATCATTGGGCCACCCGAGGAGCAGATCCGGCGCATCGAAGAACTCAAGGCACTCGGCGTTGACCAATTCGCCCTCTACCTACAGCATGACGATAAAGATCACACATTGGCCGAGTACGGTGAAAAAGTGATTCCCGCCGTCTCGGAGAAGCTCAAAGCCAAAGCGTAAATATGTCCGCAACTCGTGATCGAATTTCAAGGGGATCTGTTTCTTTTTTGTGGGTTCTCGCAGGAATTGTTCTTATTGCAATCATGTGGGAGCTCACAAAACTCTTGGGGACAGTAATCGATCTACCCTTTAATTCAACTGACCAGGCAATGCCCCACATATGGACAATGTTTTCAGCCTTCTCCATGCCTGAAGTGAGAGGATCGGAGACAACAGTTTTTCAAGCAGTCCTCTCGGCCGCGACGTACTCTCTGCTGCTCGCGCTTGGTGGATTTGTGGTCGGTGTCTCTGTAGGTCTGCTTCTCGCGATAATCATGCAGCGATTTTTATTCCTTGAGCGGGGACTGCTGCCATTCGTAATCGCTTCACAGACCGTGCCCCTGATTGCTCTTGCTCCATTGATTGTAGGGATTGGAAATCAAATCAGTTTCGGACCCATTCAGTGGTCAACCACCTATTCCGTGATGTTTATCGCTGCCTACCTAGCATTTTTCCCACTATCTATTGGTGCACTGCGCGGATTGCAAGCGCCCAGCGCTACCTCGTTGGAGCTGATGCGCTCCTACGCCGCGTCAAATAACAAGATTCTGTGGAAATTGCGCTTCCCAGCAAGTATTCCTTATCTTGTCCCCGCCCTGAAAGTTTCAGCCGCGGCAGCCGTGGTCGGCACGGTTGTTGCTGAGATCTCGACCGGTGTGAGAGGTGGAATTGGGCGACTCATGGTTGAATACGCCCGCGAAGCCTCCTCGCAGCCGGCAAAAGTATATGTAGCAGTTTTTGGTGCAATTGTGTTAGGACTTGTCGTTACAGCCGCCATTACCGCAGTTGATGTTTTACTCACCCGGAATCTTCCTAAGAAAGGTCTCGCATGACAACAGCCGCCGAAACAGTGAACAATGCGGGAAGTGCACTGGCGATTTCCAAAGTGTCAAAAGTCTTCAACAAAGGCAACGAAAATGAAGTCACCGCGCTCTCTGACGTAAATCTCGATGTTCACACCGGTGAGTTCATTTCACTGATTGGCCCTTCGGGCTGTGGAAAGAGCACGCTGCTGCGCGTTATTGGGGATCTGACGGGATTTGATTCGGGAAGTGTTCTCGTTTCAGGGAGATCTCCCGAAGACGCCCGCAAGGAGCGCCTGTACGGCATTGCTTTCCAGCAAGCCGCTCTCTTTGATTGGCGGACCGTAAGTAAAAACATCGAACTCCCCCTCGAACTTGCCGGGTGGGACAAAGCAAGGCGTGAAGCACGATCCGCAGAACTCCTCGACATGGTGCAGCTTTCTGAATTTGGTAACCACCGTCCTTGGGAACTCTCCGGCGGCATGCAACAACGTGTCGCAATCGCTCGATCATTAGCGGTTGACCCACCACTACTTCTCATGGATGAACCTTTTGGCGCTCTCGATGAGATGACCAGGGAGCGCATGCAAAATGAGCTTCTACGCATTCGGGTAGACACAGGCAAGACCATAGTTTTTGTCACCCACTCAATCCCCGAGGCCGTATATCTCTCTGACCGAGTGGTCGTAATGTCACCTCGACCAGGACGGATCACCGCAGAAATCAACGTGGACCTTGGCGCACGTAGTGAGACTACGCGGGAATCGGACCAGTTCTTCCATTGCGTAACAGCGGTGCGTGAAGCACTTCGAACCCACGACACTTCTGGTTCTTTCACTTCCTCACACCGAGGTGAAGTCTGATGAATTCCAAACTGAGTCTTCTGTGGCCACCGATTTTGGTGGCAGCACTGTTTCTTGGTGCATGGCAGTTACTCGTTGTCGTTCAAGAACTCAAGCCTTTCCTTCTCCCCGCGCCCAGCCTGATTGCCTCCGAGTTCTCTAATGGTGCCGCCCTCATGTGGGGCGCAGCCGTATATACGGGAACAACGGCTTTCCTTGGGTTACTTTTTGGCACCATCCTCGGACTTTTCATGGCATTGCTGGCACAGAGGTTCGTTACGGTCGACAAGTTGGTGACCCC
>CAMCYV010000138.1 GCA_945885645.1 Bifidobacterium breve
ATGTCGCACGAACAAGGGGATGATCATGGAACATCGTGCAGGGTTGGTTGAGGCGCTGTGCGCTCTTGGCTTCACAACCTATGAAGCGCGAACGTACACGGGCCTTTTGGAAGAGAGTAGCCAAACCGCTTACGGACTCTCCAAGATCACCGGTGTCCCTCAGCCCAAAATATATGAGGTCTTGAGAAAACTTGAGGCGCGCAAAGCGGCTGTTCTCGTTAATAGCGATCCGCAAAAATTTTCGGCTACGCCCCCTGCAGAACTCCTGTTGAGACTGCGCGCCGAATTTGAGGCGCGGATGGAATTCGCCGATACGGCGGTTGCCGCCGCACTTTTGGAAAATGGAACTCTGACCGAAACCCCCGAAGTCATGACCGGACTTTCTGGGAAGGTTTCTGTTTTGGAAACCGCCAAGAAACTCATTGCCGGCGCACAAGAAAAAGTGTATATATCCGGATGGATTCCTGAATTGGCCGAGTTGACACCTCAAATCAGGCAGGCCTCCAGTAATGGAGTATTTTTCGTGACTCTTGGGTTCGGCAAGGGGCAAGCTTTTGAGCCGAATGGGCATTTTTATCGTCATGCTTCTACCCTGAATACTGTTTATCACCATCACCAGAACAGGCATTTTGCCCTTGTCGTTGATGGTCGCAGCATCCTTTGGGCCACGAGTATCGGAGAAGTCGGATGGACTGGATTGTTGGCCGACGATCAACGCCTGGTGGGATTGGTTCGTACTTACATTCGGCATGACATTTACGTTCAAAAGATTTATTCCCGATTTGGATCCGAACTCATGGATACTTTTGGCGCGGGACTTGAATTGCTCACCAATGTTGCAGAAGACCTTGATGCCTTGAGTTTGTCTAACGCTGGAAGCCGCGTTAAGCCCGCGCAAGCTCAGGACGCCGTCTAACATCTCAACCCACCGTCCGATTTTCGGCACCGGAACAGTTGAACTCTGAAAGAATTTCACTTGAATGTTCGCCGAGCGCTGGCGGGGGCATTCGCGACACAGATTTCTCTGCATCCAACCAAATTGGGGAGCCTTGAACTTTGATCGTGCCCGCCTGGGAGTGCTCAAGTTCGAGCACCATTTCATTGTGCGCGATCTGGGGGTCGTCGCAGACCATGCTGTAGTCCATTACTTGACCGACCGGTATCCCTGCAATATCCAGGCGATCCATCCATTCCTTGACAGTTTTGGGCGCTAATGCCGCATTGACCCGCGATCGCAAAAGTTCAGCATGGTGAACGCGCGACTCATTCGTTGCAAGTCGTGGATCTGACATTAAATCTTGAATTCCCAGTTCCTCACACAAGATTTTCCAGTGCCGTTCATTCACAACAGCAAGAACTAAATCGCCATCTTTTGCTTTGTACACATCGGTAGGAGCAGTAAAGGGAGATCCAAATCCAAGACGTTGAGGTTGCTCCCCTGTTGCGAGGAATGAACTAAACCAGCAGGCTTGCAAGGCGACAAAAGCATCGCGCAATGCAACGTGTACTTCGGCTCCCTCGCCCGTTCTCTCTCGTTGGAGCAACGCCGAAGAAATTGCAAATGCCGCCGTCGTCGCTGCATAAACATCAGCGGCATTGGTACCTACCTTCACGCCGGGGCCGTCAGGCGCTCCCGTTACCGAGAACATTCCCGACTCAGCTTGGAAAAGGAGATCGATACCTGGTCGATTCGCCATTGGGCCGGTTGGACCAAAACCAGAAATTGCGCAGTACACAAGACCCGGATTTTGAGTGCGCAGATCTTCGTACCCCAACCCCAGTCTCTCCGCAACGCCTGTTCGATAGTTGTGAAGAACAACGTCAACCTGAGATGCAATTTCGCGAGCGTTTGCAAGGTCTTGGGGGTCTTTCAAATTGAGTGTCAATCCCCTTTTCCCACGATTAACGGACATGAAGAAGGCGCTCTCACCGGACACAAACGGAGCGAACTGCCGAGCCATGTCGCCTTCAGGAGGTTCAAGTTTGATGATTTCCGCGCCCATGTCGGCAAGGAGCATTCCGCAAAATGGAGCGGCGACCAGGGCTCCCAATTCTAAAACCCTTATTCCTTCTAAAGGCCGTCGCTGCGTTGTCATACTCGTTCCAGAAGTAAGGATGTGCCCTGGCCAACACCGACACACATGGTGACGAGTGCGTACTTTCCACCTAGTTCTTGCAATTGCCTGGCCGCCGTGAGCGCTAAACGAGTGCCGGATGCACCAAGTGGGTGCCCCAATGCAATGGCACCGCCCCACCTATTTACTCGATCTGAATCAATGCTTAGGCGATCCAAACAGGCCAACACTTGTGGAGCAAATGCCTCATTTAATTCAATGACATCGAGTTGATCTACCGTGAGGCCAAGCCGCGCGAGTAACTTCTGAGTTGCAGGCACCGGACCCAATCCCATAAGCGATGGAGCAACGCCTGCGGATGCGCTACCTACGACTTTGGCAAGTGGCTTCAGCCCATATTTCTCGACCGCTTCGCGCGAGGCCAACACCACGGCAGCCGCACCGTCGGCCAAAGGTGATGCTGACCCAGCCGTCACGACTCCATCAGATCTAAAAACGGGTGCAAGCCCCGATAGCTGTTCCAAAGTTGCATCTGATCGAGGTGCTTCGTCCTGACTAATTTTCCAAAGTTGCGAATCCATCTGCATAACTTCACCCTGGAGGTTTCCGTTAGCCATGGCTGCTGACGCAAGATTTTGGGAGCGCAATGCAAACTCGTCTGAACGCTTGCGGCTAATGCCATCGAGTTTGGCAACCCGTTCTGCTGTTTCGCCAAGTGAGACGGTCGCGTTTCCTTCGTCGACTTCTCCCATCCGCGGGTTAATAAATCTCCAACCTAATGCGCTGTCGGCTACCTCGGTCGGCCCTGAAAATGCCTTTGTCGGCCGAGCGCTCACCCACGGTGCGCGCGACATCGACTCCACTCCACCGGCAACTACTACTTCGGCTTCACCTCCAGCGATCTGCAAGTGCGCATTAGCTATTGCTGTCAATCCGGATGCGCACAGTCGGTTGACCGTGTATCCCGGGATGGACTCAGATAGCCCAGCCAACAAGATGGCCATTCGGGCAACATTCCGGTTGTCCTCACCAGCCTGATTGGCGCACCCCAAAATCACCTCGTCAATGGCAGAGGGCGAAATCCCCACTAAAACCAATGACTCTGCTACGACAGCTGATGCGAGGTCGTCAGGACGAACCGCTGAAAGTCCACCCCTGTGCTTTCCAAAGGGTGTGCGGATGCCCCCGACAAGGTACACATCTTTGCTAATGAGATTTCCTAAAGGTTTGTCGAAATGGAGAACGTCACATCAATTCTAGACGCCAGTGCGAATTTGCTTTGGCAGATCCGGCATGCGGAATTCAGGGATTACTTCACGACTAAATAGCGTCATCGAGGAAAGTAATTGATGAAGGGGCATACCTGGAAAATGCATCCGGCAGATGAAGTGATCTAGTTTGTTCACTGAATCCAGGGCAGTTATCTGTTCAATAACTTGCTCAGGGTTACCGACAATAAGCGATGTCTTACTCAACGCTTTGACATCACTCGCATCACCTTGCCACAGGCCCCAATCCGAGTATCGCTGGAATTGATAAGAAACCATTTCGGCAATCTCGGATAGCGGATTCTCGCCTGTGGAGACGTATACATCGCGAATTAGCATCTTGGGACGCCGAGCGGCGAAGGGCGCCGCAGCGTTGTATTCATTCCACAGTGTATTCAATGAAGCGTTATCAGAGATTGCTCCCAGCATCATGGGAAGGCCCATCTCTGCAGCAAGTGAGCGACCGTAAGCCCAAAACCCACCGATGATGAGCGGCAATTCGAACTGAGCAGACTGCGGCTGCAACATAACAGTCCCCGATGGGATCGGGGTGTGCTCTGGCAGGCCCGCTGGGATAGTCCAGTGCTTACCGTCATGTCGAAATGCTTGCGGAGTCCAGGCTTTGAGCAGAACTTCGATCGTCTCTCGATACCGCTCCTGATACTGTTCCTCACTCAGGCCGTAGGCCAAACGTTCATGGGACACGGCGTTGATGGGGACCACGATTGCCCTGCCGCCCGAGATGTTGTCCAATGTGACGGCGTCCTCGGCCAAGTACAAAGGATGCGTCAAGCCCGCGATGGGAAGGACGCCGATCTTTACCGCTTCCGTTTTCGCGGCAATGTCAGCTGCTGCAATAAATGGTTGTGGGCAGTAGCCGTCCGCACTAAATTGCCTTTCAGCCACCCATACAGAATCAAAGCCAGTTGAATCTGCCTGTCGGGCGGCTTCTCCCATTATTTCATAAGCTTCCATCCAAGAAATGGAACCAGCTTGTTCGCCCGCAAAAGGTCCTAATCCAAAGCGCATGTCATGCCCTCCCTGCTGTGCTTAGTGCTG
>CAMCYV010000139.1 GCA_945885645.1 Bifidobacterium breve
AAGAGGGCAAAAACCCACCACTGAATGGCGTAGAAGAAGTTCTGCAGAGGGAATGCAACCTCTGCTGTTGAAATTGTGGGAGGGACGCTCTCGGGTGAATTGGCTTCCATTGGTGATTGGGACTGCATAACAACGTATCCGTCGAGCAGTGGGGCATTCCACAACTGTGATAGTTGTTGCGAGTCGATCGTCACAATCTCGCCACCCGAATCACTTCCCGCGGCATAAAAAGTGTCATTCGGTTGTAAGACCCCCTTAATACTGACCGTTCCCACCGGGGTCGTGAAAAGCTGCCCCTGTGGCACCCAGCCGCGAACAACTGCAATCAACTGACCCGTCTGGGTCTCCAAGGCCGAAACAATCCAGTCGCCTGAAATTGATTCCCGCGAAAGCCTGCTTCCGATTCGGACTTGGGCTGAATCGATGAAGGACCCTGTCGCAGTCACTTTTCTTCCGTAGTCCTGCGGATCGAGTGGCTGTTCAATTTCACTCACCGGCACCGCTGCCATTGTGGCTGCTCTTTCGACGTCCAAAATGTCTTGGGTCCGATCCCACTGCCACTTGCCGAGAAAGAAGAAAAGCACGCACACCAGAATGAGTGACAGGAGCGCCAAAATGGATGCCGGCGTTTTGGCCCGCGTCCGGAAATTACTGCTTGGCGGCATCAGGATCTTGCTCGGCACTCTCTTCCATCTGCGCTATGTCATTTAATTCCTGATTAACGCGAGCTTCGCCGCGTCCACGCGGGAGGTCTGGATCAATTCGTTTCATTTGGCGGTTCATGTTGAGCCACAACAGGACGAGGGCGATACCGACAAGCAGGACAAAGAATCCAGCGATAGGGCCGGCCCCTGCAATGGTTTCACTGAGATTCGATTCATTTTCCATAGTGGTTCCACTCTAATCTGTTGCTAACTTTCTAGCGCAGGCCGGCAAAAAGGTCGCTCTCAGGCAGGGTTGTGGGCACCAAACTGGAAGCTAATTGGAATTCTTCAGTCGGCCATGCACCCTGTTGAAGTTCTGTTGAGACAAGAAACCAACGGCCATCGGGTTCAATTTGAGTGGCATGGGCTTTGAGGGCAGCATCCCTGATGGGAAAATACTTGGCGCATTCGATGCTCGTAGTGATTCTTTCGGCATCTTCTGGCTTGTCTTCCCATTTATCTAGCCACTCAACGTACGGTGATTCAATTTCCTGCTCCAGCAGAAGATTATGCAAGGCCACGATACGCGCCTTATGAAACTGCTGGTTGTAATAAACCTTCTGCACTTGGTGTGCCGATCCAAATTCTTGGTGCAGGTTCGGATCCGCTGCGGCAGTAATTGCAGCCATGGTGATCACGTGCGTTTGAATGTGATCGGGATGTGGATATCCGCCGTTTTCGTCGTAGGTTGTGACGACCTGTGGCCGGAATTCGCGGAGCAGTTTCACAAGTGGCGGGACACTAATCTCAAGTGGGACGAGTGCGAATGCGTCCTCGGGAAGTGGCTCACCTTCGGTGAAACCCGAATCCATGAAACCAAGCCACTCATGCTGCACCCCGAGGATTCTTGCCGCTTCAGCCATCTCCCTTTGACGCACTTCATGGATCCCGTACAGGTCAACTAACTCTTGGGCCTGCGCATTAAGCACGTCACCTCGTTCACCACCGGTACAGGAAACCACCATCACCTCGATGCCCTCGTCGACGTATTTTGCCGTGGTCGCTGCGCCTTTACTTGATTCGTCGTCTGGGTGGGCGTGAATCGCCATTAGCCGCAAAGGTCCCCCGGTTGTACTAATTGGCATTGGAGCATCCTCTCACTCAGGCTCGTCACCCTCGTTAGTCTGGGAGGGTGTCGAGCCCATTCCGTAAAGATCAACTCAGCCCGGAGATGCAGGAACGGTATGGGTTCAACCAAAAAAGTCATCTGCGCGCGGCTGTGATAGCAATAGTGACCGTAATTTTTGCGATTGGGGTTGGATTCGCAACTTTTTCGATGTCCCAGAAAAGTATTCAATACAAGCTGCTCACGTGGAGTGTGGTGAGCCCAGAGCGAGTCGATCTAGTCTTTGAAGTTCGACGGATCGGCAGCGACCCACTTGATTGTGTTGTTCGAGCCCAGGATTCCCAGCGTATTGATGTGGGGTACTACGTAATTGCTGTTCCTAGCGGCAATGATCTTGAGGAAGTGAATTTATCGCTCAGAACGCTATCTCCCGCCTTCGTGGTTGAGGTGCTCACCTGTGTTCAATCTGGTGACCCCACGAGGGTGCCGGGACCCCAATTCCCCGCTGGAGTTGCCCCACCACCCCAACCGTGGGCACCTAATTCTCAGCAGTGAATGGGGCGCACCAATCCACAAACTGAAGAAAAGTATTAGAGTTTCACGTTATGACCGAAATTACCTGGTTGACCCAAGACGCACATGACCGCCTCACGGCCGAATACGAAAACCGCCAAGGTCCGATGCGCGTTGAAATTACCAAGAAAATAGAGGCCGCCCGCGAGGAGGGTGACCTCAAGGAGAACGGTGGTTACCACGCTGCTCGTGAGGAGCAGGGGAAAAACGAAGCGCGGGTCCGCCAGTTGCGTCAGTTGTTGGAAAACTCACGGATCGGCGTGCCTGAGGCGGCTGAAGGGGAAGTCAGTCACGGAAAAGTTATCTCAGTTCGCCTTAGTGATTTTGACGAAGTAGAACGCTTTCTGCTCGGCTCACGCGAAGAAGCTGCGCATGCGTCAATTGATGTCTACTCTCCCACCTCGCCTCTCGGGGCTGCAGTTTTGGGAAAGCGCGTTGGAGACACGACAAGTTACCAACTTGCCAATGGCAAAGAAATGTCGGTTGAAATCCTCAGTGTGGAGGATTACGCCTGACGTTAACGCCGGATAACGTTAACGCCGGCTAACACTGCGGTACTTACGGATCGCCAACGGAGCGAAAATCGCAATCACGACCGTACAAGAAATGATCGTGTAGGCAATTGGGTATTGCAGTGACCAGAACCCAGGGTCAGCACCCGGGGCATATCCCGTCGGGTTGCCAAAAAGCTCACGGGTCGCCAAGACCAGGGACGAAACTGGGTTGTACGCCGCAAATACCTTGAGAACACCGGGAAGGGAATCAATCGGCACAAAAGCGTTGGATAAAAATGTGAGCGGGAAAATCCAAATCAAACCAGCGGTGTTCGCGGTTTCGGTATTGGGCACGGACAGTCCAACAAATGCACCAACCCAGGTAACCGTGTAAGCAAAAAGCAGGAGCAACAGGTACGCATAAATTGCGTTGAGGATTCCGTCGCTGATTCGCCATCCCACGATATAGCCGGTAATACTCAGAACAGTGAGCACCAAAATTTGCCTCAATGCATTAGCAAGTGTGTTCCCGATCAAAGCCGCAGACTGCGACATCGGCAATGCCTTGTAACGGTCAATAATTCCTTTTTGCATTGCTTCGGCTAAGCCAACAGTGCTAGCGGCCGCCGCGAAGGCAACTGTCTGACCAAAAATACCGGGCATTAAATATTGGCGATACAGACTCGAATCAGCTGCACTTCCTGGATCGGCTCCCGGGATGGGAATTGCTCCACCGAAGACATATGCGAAAAGCAAAACGAAAATAACGGGTTGAATAAGTTGGAAAAACAGCGCTTCCGGGATTCGAAATGACGCCATAATTGTGCTGCGGGCAATAACGATCGAGTCGTGAACTGTCCATCCGAGCAACGGGCGCGACATTGCGATCGGTACTGACGTGCTCAAAGTTTTCACTTGACTCATGATTGCTTGCGTCCCTTCTTTGAACGGCCTGCTGGTTTGTCTACGGTTTCATCTTCAGCACTGTGTCCTGTTAGTGAAAGGAAGACGTCATCGAGAGTTGGCCTTCGCAACGCCAGGTCAGCGATAGCGATGTTTTGTGAATCAAGTAACCGAACGACGTCAACGAGTACCGTAGAACCACCTGAAACAGGACCCGAAACAAGGCTCTCGGTGATCAGTGATTCACCCCCAAATACGGGGCCTAGGACTAGTTGAGCGTCTCGGACGCGATCGATGTCAGCGACTCTGACTTCAATTCTGTCACCACCAATTTGGTCCTTTAGCGCTTCAGCACTTCCGTGAGCAATTACGCGACCGTGATCAATCACGACTATGTCATCAGCGAGTTTGTCAGCCTCATCAAGGTACTGGGTTGTCAACAACACAGTGGTTCCCTCGGCAACGAGACTTTCAATCACACCCCACAGTCCCAGGCGCGAGCGTGGATCAAGACCGGTTGTTGGCTCATCGAGAAACAAAATACTGGGTTTTGCAATCAGACTTGACGCGAGATCCAGGCGCCTTCGCATTCCACCCGAATACGTCTTTGCGGGTCGATCAGCCGCCTCACTGAGGTCAAA
>CAMCYV010000140.1 GCA_945885645.1 Bifidobacterium breve
GCCAGCACTAAGAACCCATAGTCCCGGGGCGCTATTAACAACTGCCAGAGTTCCGCTGGTGAGGGCAACGCCACCACCAGCAATCACACCAAAACGAAGGGAGTCTAAGCGGGCTTGGTATCTGCGACGTTCCTTGTTCGCGGTTGCTAATTCTGATTTGTACGCATGATTCAGAGTTCGATTACCAGTGGCAGCGGTAAATGCGTCAATCACATTTAGCCCCCTGGCAATCCCAGCTTCGACCATGGCTGAGATCTCTGCCGGTGTGCGTGGTTGTCGGCTCACCGATATACCGTAAGGCGCATGACCCGATCAATGACAGTCGGTATCCGTGCAATTGCTCTGGGTGCCTTGACTGCCGCATTAATTACCGGTTGCGGTGGATTAAATGTGACGGCTCCCAGCGCCCCGCAATCCCAATCGGATTCTGCACTCACCCCTGATCTTGAGGTCTTTTATAACCAAGAGCTCCAATGGCGTGATTGCGGTGATGCTGACTGCACGACATTTGAGGTGCCCTTGGACTACCAAGATCCCAAGGGGGATCGGGTTGAACTTGCCATGACCAAAGTGCGGGCCCGAGGTGAATCAATTGGCTCGCTCTTTGTCAATCCGGGTGGCCCAGGTGGCAGTGCATTTGAATACGCAAAAGCCGCTGACTACATTGTCAGCGATCAAATCCGAGAATCATTTGATGTTGTGGGGGTTGATCCACGAGGAGTTGGCCAAAGTGAGACCATTCGCTGCTTCACCGATGAACAGATTGATGCGCAGATGGCTGCCGATGGATCACCGGATTCAAAGCTGGAAGAAAGTCGACTGATTCTTGACGCCGGCTTTATCGGGGCGGCGTGCAAAGATAAAAACAATCCGCTGATTGCCCACATGTCTACGGTTGAAGTTGCAAAAGACATGGACATAGCGCGAGCACTTGTTGGTGACCCGGTGATGAACTTGCTGGGGAAGAGTTACGGAACCGCGATTGGAACGATCTACATTGCATTGTTCCCCGATCGGGTTGGCCGAATGGTCCTCGACGGAGTCCTGCCCACATATTTGAATCAATTGGAGTTAACCCAAGCGCAAGCGCAGGAATTTGAAGTCCTGTTGCGCTACTTCGTCAGTGATTGTCTCGAGCAAAGTGACTGCCCGCTCACGGGAAGTGTTGACCAAGGGGGTCAGCAAATCCAACAGTTTCTTTCAGGCCTTGATTCCCAACCTTTGATGGGGGACAACGAGCGCGAACTCACGCAGAGTTTGGCCACCTTTGCGATTGTGAGTTACCTGTATTTCCCAGAATACGATTTTCCAGATTTACGTTCGGGGTTAACTGCCGCGATGAACCAAGATGACCCGAACCCTTTGTTGAAACTTCTGGACCAGCGAATTAGTCGTGGACCTGATGGTCGCTATACCGATAATTCAACCGATGCATTCTACGCGGTTTCTTGTCTTGATTACCCCGTCACCCAAGACATTGACGAGGTGCGTGATTTCGCAAATCAACTGGCGATCAGTTCACCAACTTTTGGAGAGAGCTTTGGCTGGGGCGCACTCGCCTGTAAAGACTGGCCCTACACGCCCCCGCAAAGAGTCGACATGGTTGCCAACACCTCGACACCCATAATGTTGGTTGGCGCCGAAAATGACCCAGCGACTCCGCTTCAATGGGCAGAGGAAGTAGCAACAAAACTGGGGAATGCAGAGTTGGTCGTATGGAAGGGTGGTTACAACCACACCGCGTACCTAGAAGGCAGCGAGTGTGTCACTGATCGGGTTGACGCTTACCTACTTGAAGGGACAATCTCCCCGGGCACCACAACCACCTGCGATTAGCAATACCCCCCTGGGGTATACTCAATTCATGGATACGGGTTACTCAGAAGACAAAGTCGCCGTTCTTAAACGGCTCAGACGAATTGAAGGACAAGTCCGCGGTATTGAACGGATGGTCGAAGAGGACACCTACTGCATTGATGTGCTTACCCAGGTTTCCGCAGCAACTAAAGCATTGCAATCAGTTGCCCTCATTTTGATGGGTGACCACCTTCAACATTGTGTCGCTGACGCACTGGCCAAAGGTGGAGAAGACGCAAGCCTAAAGATCAAAGAAGCCCAGCAAGCAATCGAACGACTTGTCAAGAGTTAAACGAGTTGTAAGGAGACTACGTGTCAAGTAACACCATTAACGTTGACGGAATGACCTGTGACCACTGTGTTAACGCAGTGACCGAAGAAATCTCCAAAATCCCCGGCGTCACCGAGGTAAACATCGACCTACATGCGGGAGAAATCTCGCAAGTGACAATCACCGCAGGTATTGAGATCAGTGACGCGGACATCGTGGTGGCTGTTGAAGAAGCAGGCTACTCAATCGTCCCCGTATGAGTAACCAGTCAGCACCTCAGGTAGTTCTGGCGATTGGAGGCATGACCTGTGCCACGTGCGCCATGCGGGTTGAGAAGAAACTAAACAAACTACCCGGCGTTGTCGCAACGGTGAACTACGCAACAGAAAACGCAACAATTGAATTACCCGCAGAGATAAGCATCACTGATGCAATTGCCGCGGTCGAATCCGCCGGATATACGGCAAAAGAACTAAAGCACGATGTTGAGGAACAAGGGGAACTCAAAAACTCTGCTGAAGTCAGACTTCGCAACCGCCTTGTAATCTCTTCGATTCTCACTATCCCTGTTGTTCTCATGGCAATGATTCCCGCGCTTCAGTTCAATTACTGGCAGTGGCTCTCGCTCACACTTGCAAGCCCTGTTGTTATCTGGGGCGCCCTACCGTTTCACCGCGCAACCTGGACCAACCTTCGGCACGGCACCGCCACCATGGACACTCTCATCTCCATGGGGGTAATCGCTGCTTATACGTGGTCCCTGTACGCCTTGTTCTTTGGTGGAGCAGGTGAAACCGGAATGAAAATGGAATTCACCCTTCTCCCAAGTCACAGTGGCGCAAGTGAGATCTACCTTGAGGTTGCCTCAGCTGTGACCGTGTTTATTCTGCTTGGTCGCTATTTCGAGTCACGAGCAAAATCAAAAAGCAGCGCAGCGTTAACAGCACTATTAAACCTTGGCGCCAAAACCGTCTCAGTCATAACAGCTGGGACCGAAATTCAAATTCCTATTGGCAGTTTGAAGTTGGGTGATCAATTTGTTGTTCGACCCGGAGAGCGAATTGCAACTGATGGAATTGTTGTTGAGGGAGCCAGCGCGGTCGACGAAAGCATGATCACTGGAGAGTCGATCCCCATCGAAGTAATGGTGGGGGACAGAGTTATTGGAGCGACACTCAATACAAGTGGCCGACTCGTTATTGAAGCAACCGCGATTGGCACTGACACCGCTCTCGCGAGGATCACGAGCCTGGTCGAAAATGCCCAAGCGGGTAAAGCGCCAATTCAACGCTTGGCTGACCGGGTCGCCGCCATCTTCGTTCCCATCGTCATCCTTTTATCCCTTGGCACTTTGATCGGCTGGCTAATCGCTGGTGAAAATCCCAACTTCGCATTCACCGCAGCAGTTGCAGTACTCATCATCGCTTGCCCATGTGCATTGGGACTGGCAACACCCACCGCCCTGCTGGTGGGAACCGGTCGTGGCGCCCAATTGGGTGTTCTCATTCGCGGACCCCAAATCCTCGAATCAACAAAACGGGTGAACGTAATTGCACTGGATAAGACCGGAACCATCACGACCGGGAAAATGTCGGTCCAGGAGATCAAACTCACCAACAATGTAGGTCTCAACGAATTCCTCATTGTCGCTGGTTCCCTTGAACACTCCAGCGAACACCCGATCGCCAAAGCAATCTCGAAATACGCCGCAGAGCAAGTTGAACTCGTCACTCCCATTGACTTTGTTTCAACACAAGGACGCGGAGTGCAAGGTCTCATCAATGGCAAAGCCGCGTCAATCGGAAATCCTGATTGGCTAGCCAATGAGTTCTCACTCGCCTTTGACTCGAACTGGGTATCACAACAACAAGATCAAGGTCACACGGTTGTGGTCGTTGCCTGGGACGGTGAAGTTCGCGGAATCATTTCCGTCTCTGACACCATCGCTGCTGACTCCAAAAGTGCAATCACGCGATTCAAAGAACTTGGACTGACTCCAGTTTTAATCTCTGGAGACAACCGCAGCGCGGCCGAGCAGGTTGCCAAGGAGGTTGGGATTGACACTGTCTATGCCGGAGTCCTTCCCGCAGACAAAGTCAACATCGTTATGCAACTCCAATCCGAGGGAAATGTTGTCGCAATGGTGGGAGACGGCGTCAATGACGCAGCGGCGCTCGTTCAAGCAGATCTCGGTATGTCCATGGGAACTGGCACAGATGTTGCCATTGAGGC
>CAMCYV010000141.1 GCA_945885645.1 Bifidobacterium breve
CGGTGAAGTGAGTGTCCTTCGTCCCGCCGGAA
The DNA here is from genome assembly GCA_945885645.1 of Bifidobacterium breve. Lineage (GTDB taxonomy): Bacteria > Actinomycetota > Actinomycetes > S36-B12 > S36-B12 > UBA4592. Next base: position 33 of record CAMCYV010000141.1, read on the forward strand.
CAAGGGACTCACCTGAGCCATTCCCAACGCTGCCTATATCTGAAATCGAGATCGGTCCCGACCAAGCCTTAACTTTTAATGATCCGATCTCCGGAAAACAATTTCGGCTGGTTGCCCGCCCCGGCGGGCGCGATGTGCAGGTTGTTGCGGTTACCCAACTTGAGGATTATTCCAACACCATGCGCCAGATTTTGGTGTCCATCATTGCCTACGTTTTCGGGGTCACCCTCTTGGGAGCGGTGATTTCTTGGCTTATCGTCCGTCGTTTTTTCAAGCCGGTTGACTCCATGATCGCGGCGGCGGGTGAAATTTCACTCGGAAACACAGCAATGTTGGTACCCAATGCCACACCGGGAACAGAGCTCGGTGATCTCTCAGATGCACTCAACATGATGCTTGAGGGACTTCGGGAATCACTTGTGCGAACTCAGGAGTCTGAACAGGCTCTACGCAGTTTCATCTCCGATGCATCACATGAAATTCGGACCCCGCTAACCGTGATCCGCGGCTATGGAGAAATTCTCTTAGCGCAATCCAACGCGACCGAGTCGGAGCGTCGTGCTTTTGAGCGAATCGACTCCGAAGCCAAACGCCTTGAACGCCTTGTTACAAGTTTGTTGGAACTCGACAGGCGCGGTGACACCCAATCAGTACAGGTTGCGGTACCACTTAGCGCGATCGTCTCCACAAGCTTTGACGACCTGATTGCAATCTCACCTCGACCAATTGAATCTTCAATTGAGTCGGTCACCGTGGCAGGGGATCCGGACGGTTGGGAGCAAGTTCTGGCGAATATCACGCAAAACATCATCCGATACACGCCAGCGGGCTCACCTGTGATCGTGCAACTGCACCAAATCCTGAGCGAAGGCAAATCGGTAGTCGAGTTAATGATCGACGACTCCGGTCCTGGCATCCCAGAAAATATGCGGGAGCGCATATTTGACCGCTTTGCTCGACTCGATGACTCGCGCTCAACAGACACTGGCGGATTCGGTCTTGGAATGAGCATCATTAGGACAACGGTTATTGCTCACTCGGGAGTGGTCTCACTGGAGGAAAGCCCCGCCGGTGGCCTAAGAATTCGGATCCGGGTACCCGTTAGCTAGACGAGGAAACCTTGTAAGTATTCACTTCACAGATCTTCATCGAAAATTTGATCGCCCGTTCCATAAGCTTGAACTTGACCTCGTAGAAAATCAAATCGACCCAGTATCGCGGTTGATTCCAATACCGAAGAAACGTCCCCGAACTCGGCAACAACATTTGAGGCCATGCTCCGAATCGTTCCTGCGAGTTCAGTGGAATTCCCTGCACCAGCATCACCGGCCAGCACGATCGGAGTCCCTTTAGGGCCCATCGCCGCACTAGCGTTATTCAGGAGTGAATTGATGAGTTCACCTAATTGTTCGGGTGAGAGAGCAGCAGGTATGCGTCGGTCATATAACGCGTCTGTGGCGCCTGCAAGTCCGCGAACTTGAATTGCGAATCCCATCAAGCGTCTTATTGATAGGGCTAATTGTGGAAGTTGGGAGCGAATATCGCCGGAGCGTAGATTGACGCGGGTGCTTTGGGAAACCTCTGCGAGTTGCTCGCGCGCTTCGAGGGCGCCATCACGCAACGCCCGAGCTTTCGCAATGTAGTCATGTGAATTGCTATGCACATCTGACCCGGATTCCTGGCCGATGGCTGTCAATACATCAAAAATATCGTCCCGATACTTTGCCATAGTTTCGAGTAGTGGCTGAACCGGCGGCTTTGGTGGCCAGATCAGTACGGCTGCAATTCCTACGGCTCCACCAATGCCGACGTCAAGAACCCTCCATAAATCTTGTTGCATGGAGTTTGGGCCGATGGCCAGTACGAAGATAACCGCAATGGGAATTTGAATCTGCCCACCAAAAGAAAATGGCAAGAGCCGCGCAATAGCAAGTGAAATCAATATGCCGAGTCCGAAACTCCACCAGGTAAGCCCCAACAAGTTCACCCAAACCGATGCCCCTAAAACACCAAGGCCCGTTCCCAGAATGCGCTGAGCAGAGATACCTAGTGTTGACCACGGGGATGCCTGGACTACGAGCAATGTAGTGATTGGCGCAAAAATCCCGAGAGTGCTTTGGGAGAAACTGGTTGCGATAAGCCACGCAATTGTTGCCGCTATGGATATTCGGGCAATGTGTTTAAACGAGCCAAGTCCAGCGGGACGCAATTTGAGGGCACCGCCAAAACTTTCACCGGGGAGCAGATCTCCAAAGTTTCGGTCCGCCGCCACATTGACAGCATAACCAGCCAAGGCTGACTGAGCTGCCCAATGTGGAATTGTGGGGTGAGTCAAGGGACTTGAAGCCCCCGCCCGCGGCCTAGCACTGCAGTGGTTCGCACAGACGTGTCGCTCTAGTTTCGGCTGTTCCTCCAGGACATCACGGCGAACTTCGAGGCGCCCGACAGCACGCTGAGGACCGACGCGAAGCTCCCAATTGAACCGATCGAGAAGGCTGAGCCGACTGAGCCAATCGACATGAATGAGCCGTACGATCCAATCGACATGAATGAGTTGCGCGAGAATGCGCTGAGCACGGACTGTCGTGAATTAATGGAGCGAATCGAGTCGTGGGCCACGTCGTTGTTCATGTCTCTATTATCCCCCACCGAGAGTGCCCCCACTGAAAGTGTTTCCCCTCACTTTGTCAGGGAAAGATGGGGTGAGTGACGGGACTTGAACCCGCGGCATCTGCGACCACAACGCAGCGCTCTACCAGCTGAGCTACACCCACCATGCTGATCTAAAAACATGTGATCTAAAGACCGGCCGGTAAAGCATATCTGGTGCACAAGCGAGCCTGTGAGGGCCTCACGGCCACGGCACGACGAGTTACTGATGCTCGACGATGTGGGAGGCACCCAGGGTCTTTGCGGCTTCGCCGTCGGGGCCGGGGAGGTCTACGAAAACTGCATCACGGTAGTAGCGCAGTTCAGCGATTGATTCGCGAATGTCAGCCAGAGCGCGATGGTTTCCCGTTTTTTCGGGAGTATTGAAATAGACCTTGGGGTACCAGCGACGAGTGAGTTCTTTAATACTTGAGACGTCGATCAGGCGGTAATGCAGGTATTGATCAATGTCGGGCATGTATTTGGCGAGGAAACCACGGTCAACGTAAATGCTCGAACCGGCGAGTTGGCCCTTCCCCTCCTCAGGGATGTGCTCCTTTATATAGGTGAGTACTTTCTCTTGCGCTTCGGCTAGGGAGAGACCGTTGGGGATTTCGGTGATTAACCCTGATTCCGTGTGCATATTGGTAACGAAATCGTCCATGTTTGCCAAAGCTGAGTCGCTGGGTTTCACGACAAAACAGACACCGGCGTCGATCTCGGTGAGGTCCGCCTCGGTCACAATCGCTGCAATCTCGACAATTTCGTCATTCTCGGTGCTTAATCCGGTCATCTCAAGGTCAATCCAGACAAGGCGGTCGCTTTGGGGCATGGCTGGAGCCTACCGGGAGGGCCTTGGGGGTAGGTCGGTTTCGATTCTTGTGTGTACCGACTAATCTGTCTTGAGGCCTTGGGCCGTTTCACTTGAAAAATTCCAGCGGGAGGCAATGGTGGTAGAGACGTACACGCCTGCTCCGAACCGGTCGCGCTTCTCATTTCCGTGGAACCGCCTTCGCGGACACTTTGGTTCCGGCGCTGGCCTGCCTCCTTGGTGGATTGAAGTCATGATTATTGGTGCTGGCTATTTGCTGTACCAAGGTGTTCAAATCTTTGTAACCGGATCGGCGGCATCGGCGGTTTCCAGGGCGAATTGGATATGGCAGGTTCAGGCAGCAATGCACCTAAACCCTGAGGTCGCAATCAACCACTGGGTTGCTGGTAATGACTTTTTGTTGTACTCAACGGGTTATTTTTACGGAATCCTGCATTTCGCAGTAACCCCGTTGGTTCTTATATGGGTGCGTTTTCGGCACCGAGACCATTACGCCATGCTGCGCAATGTCCTGGTTGGAACCAGCCTCCTTGCGTTGATCATGTATTGGGTTGTTCCACTGGCGCCCCCTCGCTTATCCATGGAAAACATTGTGGACACCCTGCGTGTTGAGAATATTCTTTCCGCTGCCGACCCGACCGGTCCCGCGTCCATGGCAAATCAATATGCGGCCATGCCGAGTCTGCATGTTGCCTGGGCCGTGTGGGTTGCCCTTGCACTTTATGTGTGTCTGCGGCCAAGAAGTTGGCGCTGGGCTGTGTGGCTGTATCCCGCGGCAACAACTTTTGTGGTGATAGGAACCGGGAATCATTTCATAGCGGATGCCGTCGC
>CAMCYV010000142.1 GCA_945885645.1 Bifidobacterium breve
ACCTGACCCATACCTATTCCGACGGCACCTAGATTTTTTGCAAGAAGAATTGCATTTGACTTCACGGAACGACAGGCTTTCCAAGCAAACTCGAGGTCACGCATGGTTTCATCAGATACTGGCTCACCACTGACGAGTGTCCAATTGGCTGGATTGTCACCGGCGTCGTTTACAGAATCCACGCTTTGGACGAGTAAGCCGCCAGAGATCGTGCGGGCTTCCACCCTTCGCCCAGGTTGAGGTCCAGGTGAAACCAGAAGTCGCAGATTAGCTTTTTCTTTCAGAATGCTGAGGGCATCAGCATCAAAATCGGGAGCAATCACGACTTCAGTGAAAACATTCGACAAAGACTCTGCCATTTCCTTCGTTACCGTGCGATTCGCAGCAACCACTCCACCAAAAGCTGAGTCGGGATCCGTGGCGTGAGCCTTGAAATACGCCTGTTCAATATCCAAGCCAGATGCGATCCCGCACGGGTTTGCATGCTTAATAATCGCCACAGATGGCTCCAAGAAATCGAAAGCAGCTCGGCGGGCCGCATCAGCATCAATAAAGTTGTTGTAGGACATGGGTTTTCCATGTAACTGAACTGAGTTTGCAATTCCCACCTCCTGACCAATTCCGATATATGAAGCGGCACTCTGGTGCGGGTTCTCCCCGTATCGAAGCACTTCATTTCGCGTCCAGGCCGAACCTCGCCATCGAGGAAATTCGTTCTCATCGGGGGCAACCACATTCGACATCCAGGTTGCAACGGCAATGTCATAAGTCGCAGTGTGTGCGAAAGCGTGTGCCGAAAGCAGCGCGCGCTGAACAAGTGTGGTACCTCCGGCTTCAAGAGCCGCGAAAATCTCTGGGTAATTGGCCGGGGAAACTACGACCGCTACATTCGCATAGTTCTTTGCTGACGCTCGAATCATGGCTGGCCCACCAATATCGATCTGCTCGACACAGTCATCAATCTTTGCGCCACTTGCTACTGTCTCATTAAATGGATAGAGATTTACCACGACTAAATCAAATGCCTTGATCTCGAGGGCTTCCAATTGAGAAGCATGATCAGGATTGCGTAGGTCAGCGAGTAGACCGGCATGGATACCAGGGTGCAGTGTCTTCACCCGTCCATCAAGACACTCTGGGAAATTTGTGACCGCAGGTACTGGGGTGACCGGTATGCCGGCTGCTTCGATGGTTGCAGCGGTACTCCCGGTAGAGACTATTTCAATACCATTGCGCAATAAGGCTTGAGCTAAATCGACAACTCCGGTCTTGTCGTACACCGAAATCAACGCCCGTTTGATCGGCCGAAATGTCATTGAAACCCTTTACCAAAACGCTCGATCAATAGTCGTTCAACAACTTGGGGAAGGAGAATGAATTCCACCTTCCTTATTCTTTCTTTCAACTCATCTTCACTCTCACCCGGGATTACCTCTACTTGCTCCTGAGCAATTATTTCTCCGGTGTCGACTCCCTCATCAATGAAATGAATCGTGCACCCTGTGACCGCGGCCCCGGCCTCCATGGCATCACGCACGGCATGTGCACCAGGAAATAGGGGCAACAGTGATGGGTGCACATTAACTATTTGACCGGGAAATGCATTGACAAATATGGGGCTGAGAATTCGCATGAACCCTGCTGCCACAATCAAATCCGGGGTCAATTCCTTCACCTGTCTCAGCATTTCGCTCTGCCACAAATCACGGGAACCAAAATCATCCAGCGGTATTTTTCGTACCGGAATCCCACGGCTCTCGGCAACCTCAACTGCCCTTGCACCCGGTTTATCTGTTACCAACCCAACCACGCTGGATTCCAACCCTGAATCGAGAAGCGCCTCAAAAAGTCTTCCCACACCCGAAGCCAAAACGACTATACGAGCACTCACGAGGCCGGATCAACAATCTCGCCTTGAAGTGTTCGGTACACGTACCCGGTCACCAACGCGGCTAATGGCAAAAACAGAAGGGTGGGGATCCCCCAGAACAAACCCGAAAGCAAGTACGCGGCTGCACTAAATAGCAAGACCAGAATCGCCAGTAGCCAGTTGAGACGCACCAAACGGATACTTGATTTCAATGCTTGAAATGGTGATAGACCACGATCCAGGGCAAAAAATGGTGCGAACTGAAACAACAACATAGCAATTATTGCCGGCACGACGAAAAGGAAAAGCCCTGCCACAAAAGTGATCATGATTAAGAGTACGGTCAAGGAAAATGCCCCAAAGTATTGACCGGTAAATGTGTCAGCGAACCCAATTTTTCGGCCTTGCGTGACATAGAGAGAACCGCGGATAACGCCTGCCGTGGCTAAGAAAGACGCAACGACAAAAAGCACCGCCAAGAGAATAACCAGCAGGAGTGATCCCATCTCAGACTCAAAACAAGCCGTCATTGCTACTGAGTCCAAAGTTTCAGCAGCGCCACCCACTTCAATGCAGCGGCTAAATGTCTCAGTGAATGGATTGGACACAAACTGTTGTCCAAATTGCAGGATCATTACGACAACGGATAGCGCGATGAATGTCATGGCGTTTTTCGTAAAGGCGACGCGGGCCCACCCCACTGCGACACCGAATCGGACCCCATCCATGTCGCTATTCATGACCGCGGTGTGCTTCCTCAGGTTCAGCATCCGGGACTATCACAATTTTCGCTTGACGTTTTCGCATAAATGTTTTGGCCGGCAGACCCGAAGTGGCAGCGATTCCCACCGACAGCAAAATCCACAACAGTGATGCGGAAAGCAATGGGTCTGGCCCTAACGAGACCAGACGAACATCACCCAAATTGCCAAAGGACAGTAAAGCCAAGCCATAAAAAATCACTGCTGCCACAAATGCCACCGCAAAACCGATCACCAGTCGAATCATTGCGCTTTCTTTGCTCAAGCTCTTTGAGATCCCAATGCCCCAAAAAACGCCGATGACAAGGACCAGTGCCGGAAGCAACCACACCAAGGCTCCTGCAGTTTCTGGGATCACGACTAACGGCGGAAACGGTGGAAGTTGAGTGGGAGCGGTGACTGGAATGAATGGAGAGACCATGACGTCAGATCCGATGCTAAAACCGGCTCCCACAATATAAGCGGCACTCCACACCAGAAGCACCGGAATGTATCCGATTGTCAAAGCCAGCAAGGCTAGAATTCCGCTCCAACCGGGATTCAGACCCATGAACAAATCCATTGCGCCGCCAAAATTAACGAGAAGGCGTAACGCCAACACAATCGCTGCGATTCCCATAAGAGCGGCGACTGCGCTAAATCCCCATCGCAATACGAAAACGGCCAGGGTTGGGATTGTTGTACCCAATTGAACGCCAGCACCACGCGAAATCCCCGCTGTGACAGCGCTAACACCCATGGCCACCGACACGATCAGCGCCCACCCAACACCAAATGACACATTTACAGAAGTGGTGAAATGGGCCGCCGCAACGATCGCCCCCACATAAATCATCACCATGATCACACCACCCATTACCCGCCACCGAGCTCCGTGATCAATGCGAAGTGAAAACGATCTACCCGCGCGAAATAGCAAAACCCACGGGATTATGGCCAGACCCCAAGGAATCAAGGTGATGGTCGCTGAACCCAATTTTGGTGGCACGCCATTAATCAACAACCAACCCCAAGTAATTGCATCAAGATATCCCTTGATGCCAACGGGTCGCTCACCACTAAACAAAAGGGTAGGCAACAAAATCACGCAAACGAGAGCAACCGTTACCAGTATCACCGAAAAGCAAGAAATAATTGACCACGTAATTGAACCCACCGTAGCGCTGCCAGTGAATCCCTTTAACCGGTCACTTGCTGCGCTCGACCCACGACGAGAGCTCGACGCGGATTCATTCATTTCACCAGCAGGTACTCCCGGCTCTGGCGGTGCCTGCTGACTCACAAGAACAATCTACCTTTCGCCTGACCATTTTCGGGCGAAGGCGCACAGCCCCCTAGGACAGAATCTTGCGCATGAGTTCAGCGGTTGCACTTGGTGTGCGGCCCACTTTAACTCCGGCCGATTCTAACGCCTCCTGCTTTGCGGCGGCCGTCCCAGAAGAACCGGAGACAATCGCGCCAGCATGACCCATGGTCTTTCCTTCTGGTGCGGTGAAACCGGCGACATAGCCAACTACAGGCTTAGTCACATGGTCTTTGATGTAAGCAGCGGCTCGTTCTTCAGCGTCGCCACCAATTTCACCGATCATCACGATCGCGTCGGTATCGGGGTCATTTTGGAATGCCTCAAGTGCGTCGATGTGGGTTGTACCGATGATGGGGTCGCCACCAATTCC
>CAMCYV010000143.1 GCA_945885645.1 Bifidobacterium breve
ATTCTCTCGGTGCTGGACCGTAAATGGCGCGAGCACCTTTACGAGATGGACTATTTGCGTGATGGAATCGGATTACGAGCCATGGCGCAGCGGGATCCACTGATTGAGTATCAGCGTGAAGGATTCGACTTGTTTACAGCAATGATGGATTCAATCAAAGAGGAGACGGTTGGGTATCTCTTCCATGCAGAAGTCGCTGTCAAACCCGAAGAGGAAGCGGCAGCAGCAATTGAGGGACTCGTTGATGCAACCGGCACCAATGCTGGCGCTGCGCTTAACTTAGAGGCCAAGGGATTGGCCCCGCAGCGTCCGAGTCATTTGGAGTATTCGGCACCTGATGTCGATGCAGAAGGTGGAGTGGTGCACGGCGAACTGGATGCGGGGGAAGCCGGGATCATCGAGGTGAATCCCAACGCAAGCAGGGCCGAGCGTAGGCGAATTGAACGAGCTAACCGAAAGCGCTAGCGCATCTCGATAGCGGTGAGCAGCCATTGATTTCCAACGGCTTCCATGCGCATTGCAATAGCGTGTGAACGAGCCGTGCCAACAAGTACAGCACTCGCCTCAATGATGCCCGGAGCAACCTGCATTGCCCGAACACCGCGGACTTTGCGCAATCGCGACAAACCTTTTTGGGCTCGCGTTGAAGGGTGTCGCGCGTAACTTCGACCGCGCATTGCCAGCAGTGAAAGTTGATCGCGGCTCACCCAGCGATTGAGCTGTGCACTGGGTCTTTCACCGCAACCCACTTCAAAGACCATTCGGGCCATGTGACCGGCCCAACTTATCGGGTGAGGAACGTCAACCAGTTCACCCTCTTCGTTGGGAACCCGAATATGACTGGGTAACACTGATGATCCAGTTGTATCGGGTACTAACTCAAGTGGACGAGAAGCCGGCACACCGGGAGCGACCTGCCACATCAGGGGTAGTGGAAGTTGCTCCTTGTAGTCAACATGGTCTGGTACACCCCCGTTGATCACGCGCAGATTCGGCGGTGGGGTAGGCGCTCGGTCAGTTTTTCTGATACTTCCCTTGCTATGGGTGATTAAGTAGTTCGTCATGGTGATCCTCACAAGGCTCGCGGTCGATGCTGGTTAGCATTTACCTGTGTTTGCTTACGTTTACTTCATTTTAAATACGTATGCATTATGTGGGTAAGGACATCGCTTTTGTCAAGACCCAATTTTGCCTACACCCCGGTTATGCCCACAAAGATGAATTTCAAACACGGATGAGTGAAACACCCCATCTGGTGAGGGTTTTATCCACAGGCCACGAAATCAATTAGCAAATACGTGAGGGGCGCACCCAAACTTGCGAAGTGCACATTCCCGAAGTTTGGATTCAGGCCCAGGCCAGTGTGCAGGCCCAACTTGATCAAGAGGTGGTGGCTGAAGCAGCTGAGCTTGCCGAAGCGCAGTGGAGTGAGATGACCCTGGTCGCCCGTTTCACACAGGCGCGGGGAGAGCAGGTTGACCTTGATGTCCGCGGAAGTCGTTGCTGTGGTGTTCTCACCGAAATCAGTGCATCGGGTGATTTCATTTTGCTGCGGTGCACTGATGGTGAGTCGACGCGAACTTTTGAGTGCCTTATTCGGATCGGTTGTATAAATTCGGCGCGTGGGCTTCCTCGCGGTCTCGCTCCCGTCGTTGAAGCGTTGGCCCGAATCAGGATCGGATTTCGAGAAGGATCTTGGCTGCGCGGGCAGTGGGGTAGCCGGGTGGTGATAAAAACTAATGACTCTGCGAGTCCCATCTTTGGGATTGTGGCAGCTGTTGGGCGCGACTTTATTGAAATTGAAAATGGTGGCGGAACTGACATGCGACTGGTCGTGGCACTTGGCTCTGTGATCTCGATGAAAGTTGTTGCTTAGTCTGAGGTTGGACCGGACTCTTCATCTTTTCCAAATGGGTGGGTGGAAACGAATTCGCGGGTCTGGGCGTACATATTTTCGATGTACTGTTCAAGTGCTTGGGCTTCCACACGCCATTGCCCACGCCCACCAACTTTGATCGCAGGCAAATCACCGCTTCGTACCAATGCGTAGGTTTGAGCCGCGGAAATGTTGAGTGTCTCTGCAACGTCTGCAAGGGTGAGAAAGCGGGCCATGGGCACATAGTGTCAAAGTCACTAGACAATCGCAGCAGCCACCCTTCACCTGTGGATAACAATTTCGTGAATCTGAGGTTAGGACGGATAGTGGTAGCACCGGTGTTGTGATCGCACGCTGGCGGTGAATTACGTGAGCTAGCGAGAAGGTGTTGTATGCGAGTACGTTGGGGTAAAGAGCGGTCGGTGAATCCGCGAAGTCGAAAGTCTGCAAGGTGGAGTGATATCAGGCTGTGGTTTGGTATTTCACTTTTGATTGTTTCAATGTTTGTTGGGGCGCGGGTTATGGCATCGGGTGAAGAGACGGTAACCCTGTGGCGAGCGAGTTCTGAACTTGCACTGGGAAGTCCTCTTGCGGGGGTCGAGGCCGTTGTTGTCGCCCTCAATGGGGCGCAGGAACCGTATTTTCGTGGAACGGTTCCACCTTCAGGGATTGTGGTGAGGCCGATCGGAGCAGGGGAATTCATTCCCAGTTCGGCACTGAGTGCGCTGCCTCCGCCCGACTCTCGAGTGGTCACGGTTCCGGTTGATCCGCTGCACGTAGCAATCGGGCTTAACGCCGGAGATCAAGTGGACGTATGGTCGAGTTCGAAAGATGTCGGGTCAATGCTGCCACCAATGTTGGTGCTGACAGGAATAACAGTGCGAGCTGTCGCAAGTGAAGTAGTGGGGACCGGCGGGGAAATTGGCGTGGTACTTCTCGTGCCGGTTACCCAAGTACCCCATCTCGTCCAAGCAATTCGAGTTGGAGTGATTGACTTGGTCAAGGTCCCATTGGAATCGCAGGGTTCTCGGTGAGCCAAAGAAATGGTGCGGGCTCACATGAATTCACTATGGTCTGGGCGTTGAGCGGGACAGCAGCCGAAGCCGAGTTAATCGCACTAGCCAACGCCGGTGGGATTGAAGTAACTCGACGTTGCACTGATGCACCAGAGCTTCTCTCGGTGTGTGCGGTAGTTCCTGGAACTCATGTATTAGTGGGAGCGCAACTTCCACGCATGAGTAGCGAGATTTTTGCCATTCTTACACAACAGGTGGCATCGGTGGCTGTCATTGCATTTGATGATCACGAGGAAGCGGTTGCGCGTTCGTGGAATGCGCGCCGAATTTTGCGCGCTGATCATGCTGGCTTTGATCTTGCCTCCGAACTGCGACGAGACTTTTCCGAGCGCATGGGGGTGCAGGAAAAAAAATCAGCGGGCACTGCTGACCCTGCTGACCCTGCTGACCCTGCTGACACTGTTGACACTGTTGACACTGTTGATACTGCCGGCGAAGTGAGCGCATGCTGGGGGCCACCCGGCTCACACGGCCGAACCACGTTTGCCATCGGGTTCGCCGAGGCCCTGGGTAAGCGAGGAGCCCGCGTGCTTCTCATCGATGCGGACACCATCGCTCCATCAATTGCGTTGACACTGGGGATCGAAGAGGACGTTAGTGGAATCGTTGTTGCAGCGCGTTATGCCGAGGCGAACGCTTTGGACTCGCGGTCTTTAGCCAACTGCGTGAGGGTTATTGCACCCAATTTCTGGGTAATGACCGGACTTTCTGACCCTTCCCGGTGGCCTGAGGTAAGGGCCGGAGCCATGGAGAAAATTGTCGCCCGGGCCCGCGAGTATTTCGATCACGTTGTGATCGATCTTGGCGCTGGCCTTGATGAAATTGATGGCGAGCTCGGGATCAAACTGGCGCCGACATTGGTGCCTCAACGAACGGTGGTGACAAGGGCGGTCCTGGAGAATTCGGACCAAGTGTTTCTTGTAACCAGGGGTGACGCATTGGGCGCTCAAAGGCTAGCCAATGCCTACAGCACACATGGTTCACTGTTTGCGCATGCACGCAGGTGTGTTCTCGTAAACACGGTCCACAAAGCAAACTCGAATCAGGTTCAACACGAATTTGGGGCGATCTGTGCCGCACTTGATCCTGAACTCGAAGTTCGGTACTTGCCCAGCGACCCGATCGCAACCGACATGGTCAATAAAGTCAGCACGTTGGGAGAACTGAATTCCCGTGGAGCATTGATGAAAGCTATTGGTGAGTGTGCCGGTGCGTCTCTACGGAGAAGGAAGAACGTAGACCGTGTCCCCAATTTCAGCCCACTTGTACAGTTTCTGCGCATCTTTCGCATCCATCCGAATGCAACCGCCAGTAGCAAC
>CAMCYV010000144.1 GCA_945885645.1 Bifidobacterium breve
GCCGTTGGTTTCAATTGTTACCGAGGCAATGACAACAATGTCGCGGGCCGGCTCCGTCGCTTCAATAGCTTCACGAGCACCATTGATTGCTGCCTTAGCCTGCAAAAGATCTTGCGTTGTTTCGATGAGCAGGGCATCTACACCACCATTGATGAGGCCACGACTGGCTTCACGGTATGCCTGCTTCAAAAAGTCGTACGAAGTGTGCAGAAGTGTTGGTAATTTTGTACCCGGCCCCAGGGACCCGAGGACAAACCGGGGCCCATCCCCAACACTTAATGCGTATTCGTCGGCGACATTACGAGCAATTTGGGCTCCCTTGTAAGACAGCTCATAAATTCGATCTTCGATTCCGTATTCGGCTAGGTTCGCCCAGTTACAACCGAAAGTGTTGGTCTCCACGGCATCGGATCCGGCTTCAAAGTAGGCCCGATGAATGTCGGCAACTACCTCCGGACGCGTTACGTTCAGGATCTCATTGCACCCCTCATGACCCTCAAAATCATCGAGGGTGAGGTCGACGTCTTGGAGCATCGTTCCCATTGCCCCGTCAGCCACAATTATGCGGCTGTTCAGTGCATCGCGGAAGCCGCTCATGTGAACCTTTCCCCAAAATAGCGAGATGGATGATCGCACATGAACAAAAGGGCCTTGTGAGTCTTAATGTTCCTATGCCGAACTGTTCGCTACCGGTCGTGTGACCGAAGACTCAGGGAGGCCTCCCCAACAGAGGCTTAACTCTATCAAAGTCACCCATCGAAATGAACTAATGGCCGCCCTAAATACGATCTGGTGTTTTGGCGGATTGAGTCCTAGTTGGGGGCAAATGGGAACTGGCGCATGCTGCCATCGGCCCAAGGCTGCGCCACAGGTGTTAGCCGCTTAGCAGTCCGTTGCTGCTGCAGAATCGCTTGCATAATTTGCAATGTCCCAGCGGCTGAAGAGTTCGTGTAAAGATTCGTCATCTCCGTTGGGTCAACGGTCAAGTTGTACAACTCAAATTGATCCGCTGGCGGAGCGATCTGCCCCGTGGTCGGGGTAACCGCCTTCACAGTGGTGATCGCAACCCTGTTCCCTGGCCTGTTCACCGGACCGGGCACAAAGGTTTGTACGTCTTGGACGCCCGGTGATGACCACGTTTGTGAGTTGTCCCAATATCGGTTGTACTTCCAACGTTCCCGTGAACCGCCCGCACCTGTTGGTAGATAAGTAACAACAGTTTCTACCGAGTTTGGCTGCTCCACAGGTTGGTAGGCCATGCCCAGAATTGACACGGCATTGGCACCCTTAAACGGTTGATCATCGGTCATGAAATACACCGGATCACTGTTGAACTTGGCAGCGGGTTCTTCGCCAAGCAGTACCGGAGAAAGATCTCGACCAACAAGTCTGCGCACCTGGGTGTGCGTATTAGTCAACTCTTTGGCTAACACGGCTTCATCTAGTCCGGCAAGACCTAGCATCGTAGGAATAAGGTCAGCGTGACTGGTCAAAATATCTGACTCTTGCGCGCGATTAAATAGTGTCGGGTTGTGGAATATGAACGGAACCTTGAGAATTTCGTCATATGCATTGTGCCACTTCTGGAACATACCTCCGTGCGAGCCGAGCATCTCGCCATGGTCTGATAGGTAGACAACAATGGTGTCGCGATAATTGTTGCGATCATTGGCTAATGCATCAACGACTGTTCCGATGTGCTTGTCAACTTCCTTTTGCAGTTGGTAATAAAAACGGTGGTATTCGATTCCGTTGCGCAGCGGCTGAAATCCCTGTGGGTATTGGTCGACGAAACTCCCCTGTGCCGTTGGCTTCTGACTGAGATCTTCATTTGCGGACTGTTGATACGCCGAGGTAAATAGATCGGTCGGAACATTGGAGCCGACAAGTTGCTGTGCCAAATAGAAAGCTCCCGGATTCCCCAACAAACCGCCTGCCAAGGAGAGATCTCCCCAGAGCGTGATGTCATGTGGATTGACGAAGGAAGCAACCATGAGCCACGGATTCTTTGCATTGCGCAGTTTCTGCAATTGTTCGACACTCATTTGAGCGTAGGCCTCATCGCGGCCCCTACCACCGGGACCTGAGGAACCGGAGTTCAGAGGATTGCTGCCGTGTGGCTCTGGTCCGACAAATCCTTCAAAACCATATTGAGCGAGTCGCTCGGCCTCCAAGTATATGTTTTCCAGTTCATAGTCGCGTTTTCCTTCATCAGTGTATGAAGGCAGGGGGTTGTAAGTTCCCGGCTGATACAGGTCAGCGTCAGAGATATGCCACTTCCCTTTCCAGTACGTGTCATACCCTGCGGCGCGAAACCAGGAACCCATTGTGGGAACGGTGGTGGGGTCAAGCCAAAGCAAGTCTTCTTCGATCGCGGACTTTGCTGCTCCGGAAGTCTGAGCGACTCCATGTAGGGACGGATACTGGCCCGTGTACACCGATGCGCGACTCGGCTGGCACGCCACCGACATGATGTGGTGGTTCGTGAACTCGAAGCCGTTGCGACGCAACCGGGCCTGGGTGGGAAGGTTCGCCAAACGCCAGGCCTTAAGTACTTCAGATTCATAAACCGGAGCATGACGCTGCTCATCCATCATGACAATCAAAAAATTGGGGCGACGCTTGAGTCGACCTCTCGGCTTAAATGGTTGACGCGGCGCACTTCGTGTAGTCGCCGACGCTCCATTGGATCCAGCGACAGCTGCCACTCCCACAACTCCAGCCACACCTGCCGCCTGCAGCAAACGGCGCCGACTTAAGCCAGAATTTTCCATGTTCTCGGTCATTGTGAACCTTTCCTAATTGCTGAAATAGATGTGGCCAGTGGCGACGTTGTATGTCACCGTGTAATCGAAATAAAAAGAGTTGCCCGTATTTATGATTCCGACGCCCGCGGGAATTACTCGCACATAGTTTCGAGATGCCTGGTTCCCACTGATAAACCTGTGGGCAACAAAAGCACTACCCGCTGCCGCAAATTCAACCCGAGTTCCCGCTTTTAACATTCCACTGGCACCTTGCGGTAAGCGCTTGAATACAAGACCCTTCACCCGCATTTTGGTGAATCCAGAATCAAACCACGTATCACCACACCACTCTGGCGCCTTACCAAAGCGCCAACATCCTTGCGCGGAGTGATCGTCCCAGAGCAGCGCACCATTCACGTTTTTGCCTACGAAAGGAAGGCCAAAATCCATTTCAGTCCTGGTAGGCGCCTCGGCTCCAAGTACAAGCGAACCCAAACGGCCTACGCCCCCTATTTTCCGCTCGAAGTGAACGCTCCACCGTAATCCCAAACTTCCCGGAAGTGCAACGAGTGGGTTTGTTAGATCGCCTTCACCCGTCCCAATTCCCAAAATTCCATACACATTGCGCGCCGTCCATAACCCGATGTACGGATTTGATGTGTTGACATATTGAAAAGGAACAGCGATCGTCGTGCTCACTCCACTAAATGTCATGGGGGCCCGACCAATAGCGCCCTTAAAACTTTGACCGGCGCCTATCGTGGTGATGTCCGTAGAACTGAGTTTCACTGAAGTTGGCTTTGTTCCCCACGCGCCAGGAAACACCCGAAGGCCAACCGAGCCAGTATCAAGCATCACTGCAAATGGCGCGGAGTTTCCTACCCGAATTTCCACGATTCCACTTTGCCCATTGGTTCCCGGGGTATCAATCGTTCGAATGGGGACTTTCACTTTGACGGGAGCGGACACTGCACTTGAGGGAGAGTTCTCTAGGTCTGAATCCGCAGCGAAAGCGGCGCCCACCTGCGACCCCAGCAATGCGCAACTGATCAGACCAATGATCAAAGCACGAATTTTCAATTTTTCATCCCGTTTTCAGTGGAAGTTGTTGGTTCAGCGGCAACTTCATCTTTTTTACGGCGCTGCACCACACCGATTATCGCGACCACGACAGCTCCTGCGATCAGGCCAATTACCAAATAACTCCACCACGGCAGGCCATTACTTGTTGAGGTTGAGCCGGTGACGGTGAAATCGATGGTCTCGCTCAATCCACCCTCGGCGACCATGGACGTCTCTGAAGTTTGTGTGACGCCCGTGCCGGAGACGCTGGTTATTGGTCCTGGAAAGTTAATAACGAAGGTGTATGAACCTAAGTTGATATCTGGCATTGCGATTGTCTCAGGTTCAACTGCCGCCGCCGCTTCATCCACGTTAGAGACCACACGTAAAGTCGCCGTGTCTCCATCGGTTGTCATCGACCAGCCTTCATCAATGTCTGAGGCCTTGGCGTTAGTGATTGT
>CAMCYV010000145.1 GCA_945885645.1 Bifidobacterium breve
AAAGACTTCACCAAAACCCGCGTAGCCGTATGGTCGCGATCCACCCGTGTAAAACCAAGCGGCTGCGATGCTTGCCGCACCGACAATGAGTAGCCACCATGCTTGGGTGAGGAGTACCAGAGTGAATCCGCTAGCCATGGCTATCGCAAACATGAAAAATGCTGCGCGCTTAACTAGGTGAGGTTTGGCCAAACCCTGTCCCACAAGTCGAACTGGGCCAACACGCACTCGGTCAGTACCGCGAATTCCATCGCTGTAGTCATTTGCGAAATTCACTCCGGCTTGCAATGCAAGTGCAACCACAAGAGCTAAAAGAGCTCGAACGATGTTGAGCGAATCAAAATGCTGTGCAATTCCGGTTCCGACCAAAACGGGTGCAAGTGCAGCTGGAAAGGTTCGCGGTCTCGCACCTTGAATCCATTCACCTATCGTGGCCATGGGTTAACCGTAGAGGTTGGTGATTGTCAACTGATCGAGTTTGCCATTAGGCAGTGTTGGTAGATGGGACACGATACGAAAAGTTGGGATCGCGATGGATCCCAGCTGTAAAGCGATTTGGGCACGAATCTCAGCAGAAATGCCGTCAAAGTCAGTTGATTCAGTGACTACCGGGACTACCAGCGCGGTCAGATTGGGAAGCACAAAGCAACTTTGTATAGCGGAATAGTCTTCGATGATCTTGCTAATTGCCATCCGAGAAACATTTACTCCGTTGATTAACACAATGTCGTCAAGTCTGCCTAGGATCTCCAATTTGCCAAGTGAATCCACCCTCGCGTAATCATCAGTGGTAAACGAGCCGCTGAATGGCATGAATGCCGTTGTCTCGGTTGGTCGGTAACCCAAGGCAATGCTCGGTCCTTGTAGGGTGATTCGAGAGTTATCGGGATTGAGAGCGTAGTGCGTATCGGGCCCAGCTACTCCGCTGAAAAAACACCCGCCGGCACTTTCGGTCATGCCATATGTGTACGTGATGTTGAGGCCGAGGTCTTGGGCTTGAAGGAAATCGTTGGTGGAAGTGGGACCGCCTCCAATCAAAATGGCCGCGCACTGGCTCAATGCATGAGCTCCGCGCTGCGAGTTCAGTAATCGTCTCAACTGGGTGGGAACGAGTGAAACAAAGATTGGATCTTCTGTGAGTCGCGCGACTACGTCGGAGAATTCGTCAGGATCAAAAATTGAGCCACCAGCAACACTTTCCAGGGCGACCGGAACGGTCCCCGCAGCAATCGAGCGCGAAAGGACATTAATTCCAGCGATAGAAGTGACGGGCAATGCGCAAATCCAGCGAGGGGGTGCATCAAGAGTGGCTCCGATCACCGCACCTGAGTTTATGAAATCATTCATTGCGCCCAATTGGGCCGCGCTGAGCTCGACTCCTTGGGGATTTCCGGTAGATCCAGAAGTTGTCACAATGGCGACCGTTTGCTCTTGGCAGGGGGCACTCGGGTTGATGGCTGCGTGGGTACCGCTGATTTGGTGTTGCGAGTAGTGGCGGCTTTGTTGGGGAATTGGTGCAAAGACCCGATTGCTACTAAGCGCTGTGGTGAGAGCATGAAAAGCTCGAGTTACACCCGAGCTGCCTGGAGCAATCTCGGTGAGCTCAATTTCGCGATTATTTGAGTTGGCCACGATGCGAGACTAGAAGGTGGCGGTAATCTCAGCGCATGGACACTCGTAAACGTTATGAATTGCCGCCGGTTGCCCCATCAGATTCACCGGTCTGGGCAGATCCATCCCATTCTTCCAGTACGCCCGCCTGTGATTGGGAATCCTTTGGGGATTTCACCGATATCACCTACGGTGTTGGCACCGGTGCCTATCAGGGCATCGCAAAAATTACGATTTGTCGTCCCGAGAAACGGAATGCCTTCAGGCCTCAGACATTGTTTGAGTTAAGCGATGCATTTAATGCCGCCCGCGACGATGATCAGATTGGCGTCATTATTTTGACGGGCCAAGGTGATCTTGCATTTTGCTCGGGCGGAGATCAAGTTATCCGTGGCGATGACGGATACATCGGCAGCGACGAGGTAGCACAAAAAGGAATTGGGCGACTAAACGTTCTTGATCTGCAAGTCCAGATTCGACGACTACCAAAGCCAGTAATTGCGATGGTGGCCGGGTTTTCAATCGGTGGCGGCAATGTTTTAAACGTGGTGTGCGATCTCACGGTTGCAGCTGATAACGCGCGCTTCGGTCAAACTGGACCTCGGGTTGGATCCTTCGATGGGGGATACGGATCAGGGTTGCTCGCAAGAATTGTCGGGCAGAAACGATCACGTGAAGTTTGGTACACGTGCAATCAATATGGCGCTGAGCAAGCCTATGACTGGGGTTTAGTTAATGAAGTCGTTCCGATTGAGGACCTAGAAATTGCTACGTGCGATCTCGCAGCCAAAATTCTGACCATGTCACCACTGGCACTGCGCATGCTTAAAGCTTCACATAATGCGGTCGACGACGGCCTTGCCGGCATTCAACAATTAGCAGGGGATTCGACGATGCTGTTCTACATGACAGAGGAAGCCCAAGAAGGCCGGGAAGCCTTCAAGGAAAAACGTCAACCCAACTTCGGTCGCTTCCCCAAACGGCCGTGAAGGCGGTGGATTCTGCTTTCCCCCATCTAGATTTCTTTTCGCTAACTTTGCGGGAGAAATTTCGGGGTCTATCGACACGTGAAGGAGTCGTGTTCCAAGGTCCCGCTGGCTGGGGTGAATTCAGCCCATTTTCGAACTACACACCTCATCAAGATTCTCTATGGTTGCGCGCGGCCTTGGAATCAGCTTTTGTTCCCTTTAAGTATCCGAAAGATGCGAGTGTCGGTGTCAATGCAATCATCGGTGACAATGAGGACCCTTATGTGGCAAGCATTCGAGCGCTGGAGCAATTCGGGTGTAACACCGTCAAGATTAAAGTAGGGCTAGATATAGGTAACGATGTGGAACGCGTAGACGCCGTTGTTCAAGCCTTTCGCGAGGCAGGAAAGCTGGCTGATTTGCAAATTCGTCTCGACGCGAATGGACGGTGGAGTGTTGCACGAGCACGGGAGACTTTATCCGAATTGGACAGTGCACCCATTGAATACATTGAACAACCATGTCAATCGGTGCAGGAAATACGAGAGCTTCATCGAAAAATAGATGTTCCTATTGCCCTGGATGAAAGTATTCGCATTGACGGCCAATATGAGATAAGCGATTTTGCTGATTTGGCAATTATTAAAGTTTCACCGCTCGGTGGAATCAATGCAATTGAAGAATTGATCACAAAGTTGGATGTTCCAATTCGAATAAGCGGTTCCCTTGAATCTGGTGTCGGTCTGAGTGCTTCGCTTTTAGCGGCACACACATTTGCTCCCGACGAAGTTGCCGGACTCGGCACCGGAATGCTCTTGGCAACGGATCTCACGAACGAACCAGCAGTTCCCCACAGGGGTCGTATTTCGGTTAAGCGCTTCGAGCCAAGTTCGGAAGAAATGATTAAGGGTGCGCTACCGCTTGACCGGAAGGAACTGTGGGAGCAGCGGATCGCTCGTGCTTGGGCTCTGATCCCTGTTGCTGTGCTCGCTTCCTTTGGTGTGCTCGAGCAGAGTGTGCAAGGCTAGGGACATGGAGCCCTCTGTCGCCCAAGCCAAAGTAATGGTCGACGAACTGATTCGATGCGGCATCACCGACGTGGTGCTTTCCCCCGGCTCTCGAAGTGCGCCCCTCGCATTGGAACTTGCTAGCGCACACGCTCGACTCGAACTTCGATTGCATGTTCGGCTTGATGAGCGAGTTGCTGCATTTGTTGCATTGGGTATAGGTAAGGCAACCGGAATCCCAGCTGCCGTTGTAACAACGTCGGGGAGCGCGGTCGCTAACTTGTTGCCGGCCGTCGTCGAGGCAGATCATTCATATGTACCCATGTTGTTGTTGACCGCAGATCGTCCTCCGCAATTGCGTGGCATTGGAGCGAATCAAACTATTTCGCAGATGGCAATATTCGGTCCACACGTTCGATCCAGTGTTGATGTGGCAACCGCAACAACGGCAGAAGGTCAAGTGAAGTACTGGCGCTCAGAAATTTCGCGGGCCGTGGGAATTGCAACGGACTCGGTGAGTCCTGGTCCAGTGCATCTGAATATTCCTTTTTCCGCGCCACTCGTGGGTGAATCTGACGGAATCTGGAGTGAAGACTTGGAGGGACGCCCGGATGGGCGCCCCTGGGTTGCCGATGCTCGCTTACTCGCCGCCGTG
>CAMCYV010000146.1 GCA_945885645.1 Bifidobacterium breve
TGTTCGGTCGCAAAGCAGGATCGAAAAGGATTTCGGTTCAACAGTTAAAAGGAACCACCACTCGGTGGCTCCGGGCATGGAAGCTCATTTTACTATCGCGCTAGCACTTCGGTGCCAGGGCAAATAGGAGCCAAAATGCAAGACTCGAAATCCGCAGGAGGAAAGCAAACTCTCTCGTCAGAGAAGGAGTTGCTGGTTACCAGCAATCTCGCACTCGTCGGGTATGTCGTAAGCGGCCTCGCCATGAAACTTCCCACACACATTGATCGTGACGAACTACGGTCGGCCGGTCTTGAAGGCCTCGTTCAAGCAGCCCATTCTTTTTCTGAAGATCGCGGTGTCCCATTTCGCCATTTCGCAGCCATGCGGATCCGTGGCGCAATCATGGACGACCTGCGTCGAAATGACTGGGCAACACGCTCCGTTCGTCAGGCCGGGCGTGCCCGTGAAGAGGCTGTGGACCACTTGGTCGCCACATTAGGCACAGCTCCCAAAAAGACCGAGATCGCCGAATACATGGGCGTCAGCATGGAGGAACTCTGCACCCTGGAGGCCTCCCTCTCACGGGGAAGCGTCCTTTCCCTCGATGCTGATCCTTCGACCGGTTCCTTCCAATCAACGGACCTCGTGGATTCGGAGTCCGGTGGTCCCGAAGACCGTGTCCTGGAAACTGAATTCCAAACCTACTTAAGAGCAGCCGTCACAGCGCTTCCTGATCGCCTCGGTGTTGTCATTACCCGCTACTTTCTTCAGGGCCACGCCATGGCAGACATTGCTGAAGACCTTGGGGTCACCGAATCCCGAGTTTCCCAGCTGCGCGCTGAAGCCCTCGTGCTCCTGCGTGACGGTATGAACACCCACCTTGCCCCTGAGCAGGTTCCTGCTTCGACAAAGCCTGGTGGCGCCGTCGATCGACGAAGGTCCGCTTACTTCGCGGCCGTTGCCGAAAACCGGTTGATGGGCTTGGACCAAAAGCTCACCGAGAAAAAGAGAGCTGCCGCCGACACAATTCTTCAGCCACAAACAGCCGGAATGGCCTCGTGATCCAAATGAACCAAATCAACCCCACAAACGTCCTAAAGACCTTCAGAGAAAATGTAGGAGAGGTATCCCATGTCATTTGAAATAGCCCCAGTCGGTGCAGGCGCGGTAAACGCTCGGCCTGACATTGCCCTTTCGCAGGCCAATGCCACAAATGCGCTGGCAAAGATCTCGGGAGAGGTTAAGTCAGCCGCTGCCGTTGCGCAGGTTGCCACGTCCAACCCACCCGCAGGTCTGGTGTCTTCCCTGGCTGCCACCCAAACCGCTATCACGAGCACTCAGAATGCCGTGAACGTCCTTCAAACGGCAGATGCCGCCTACGCGAAAGGCGTCACACTCGCCCAGCAGGGTGTGGCTTTGGCTACCGATCGCCTCACGGCAACAGGAGAGTCCGCGGCGGCCATTGACACCCAGCTTCTGGCTGTTCAAGCGGGAATCGACTCCATCGGTGCCAATACCACCTTTGGCGGCGTCCCCGTTCTCGGAAACCCGGTTACCGCCGCGGTGAACTCCACCGGCGCAAGCATCACGGTGACCCCCGATTCAATCGGATCGGTCAACGCAGGAGCCCCGGTCCAGCCAGGCAGCATTGCCGAGTTCCAAGCAGCAGCAACGGCGATCACTAATTCCCGTGCGGCAAACGCGGGGAATCTGATTTCGCTCCAGAACTCGCTCCAGGTGCTCGAGACCACGATCGCCAATCAGCAAGCGGCTATCGGCCAAGCACTTGATGTGGGTGTTGTCAAAGAGATGATGAACCTGTCTTCGGCCAACATCATGTCCGACCCCGCCGCCGCCCTTCAGGCTCAGGCCATGCAGATGTCTGATGCGGTGTTCAAACTTCTGTAAATCCGATTGTCCAATCGCCTGCTAGAACCCGAAGTGGTGCCGATTAGATGGGTGGAGGTGTGTTGTGGTCGGAATATCGTCAATGAACCTGATTGATGTACAAGCCATCGTTTCTAACGTCATGGCTGTTGAATCCATGCGCAGTAACCGACTCGTGGAGCAAAAATCCGCCCAAGATCTCCAAATCGCGGCCTACCAAGAGCTCAATACCAGCATGGCAGCGGTGGCATCCGCCGCAGAGGCGATCACAAGCTCCGCCAGATGGGTCCCCGCCAGCACCACGGTCACATTTTCTGATGTCGCCGACACCGGCAAAGTCTCGGCTTATTCGAGTGCCGGGGCTGTTTCCGGTAATTCCCCCTACCCGTTCACCGTAACCTCGATTGTCGAATCTGGGTCGGCAACTGCGTCCATTACCTACACAAAAAATGGTGTGGCGGTGACACAAACCTCCAACTCGAATACTTTCTCCGGATTGGCGGATTTCCCCGGGTTGACCATCACGGTTTCGGGTACCACGGCGGGAACGGTAACCCTGGCGCCGCAGGTGCCCAGTTCATCGACATCGGCCACCATGGTCACTGCCGCTCAAAACCTGGTAACGGCATTGAATAACACGCTTAACTTGATCAAGGTTCAGACCTCCGCCAATGGCGCGCTGGAAACCGATTACACCCCCCAGCAGGTCTCACAAAACCTGCTCAGTACAGCATTTGACTCAAATACTCTTGCGTCCTTGTCTGACGCGGGGATTCAGTTGACTCTGGTCGGATCGTTCACATTTGACCAAGCCACGTTCAGTGATGCGTATGACAACAGAGCATCGACCCCGTTTTCTTATGACATTATCGGTCAGGTGGCCGCCTTCGCATCCCGCGTAGAAACGCTCGCGACAGCAACTATTTCGGTCACGGGTTCTTTGTCCCGTGAGGTTTCCGCTCGCCAAACCCAGGTTTCTAATTTGACCCAACAGATCCTCGATATGAATGCTGCTCTGGCGATACGCGAGGATTCACTCACCGTGTTCTATGCCGAACTTAATGCCAAGATTCAGGCGCTCCAATCCAAGCAAAGCTACCTGCAGACTTCACTGGATGTTTTCGTTAAAGCATTGACCCAGAACTGATTTGAATGAAAAAAAATCCGTATCAGGTCGCCGCCAGTTACCGTGACCATGCTGTCACGACTGCCTCTCCTGCGCGAATTGTGGTGTTGGCCTTTGAACGCCTCACCCTTGACCTCGAGCGGGCATTAGCAGCCCTTGACGCCGGCGAACATCCCCATACTCACTTGATTCATGCTCAAGAACTCCTCATGGCCCTGCTCTCTGGTCTAGATACCAATGCTTGGGAACACGCTCACCGCCTCGGCACCATCTACCTCTCCGTTCACCAGAGTCTGATCAAGGCCAATATTGAGAAAAACCCCGTGATAATCAGAGAGAATTTGGAAATCATTGTGGGACTCAAGGATGCGTGGACCCAGGCTGAAAGAACGGCCGGTGACCTTTCCGCTGCCCGGCCGATGCGGGTCGTTGATGCCTGATAACGTCCAAGCGATTGAGATCTGGGAACGCACACTTGATCAACTTGAGTTAGACCTTCACAACTCCGGGTCATTAGACGTTTGGGAACCACCTACAGATCTGCCCCCTATGCCCCCTGAGGTGGTGGACAGGGTGCGACGACTACTTGATCAGCAAAGCGAGCTACTGCTGCAACTGGAGTCGGACCGACGAAAAGTCAGGCGACACCTCCAGTACCTCGATGCGAATGCCGCAAAGGGCATGTCCAGCGGTCCGCTGTTTATTGACACGCAGTCGTAGCCGCGCGAACCTTAAAAAATATTTTTTTAGAAAATCATTTAACTCCATGCGGAGAATGCCGTTACTTCCCGTGAGCTCCAAGGACGGACCTCAAGTTTTGACTCTTCAAGGAGGAAGATCATGGTTTACCAAGTTAATTCAAATGTTGCAGCACTGAACGTTTACAACAACCTCGGCGTGCATCAAGCAAAGTCAAGTGCCTCACTTGCCCGCATTTCTAGTGGTCTGAAGGCAGCCGGTGGTGGCGATGTTGCCAGCCAAGGAACTGCAGCGACCATCAATGCGTCCATGCAAGCTACTCAGAGCAGCATTAGCCAGGTCCAAAACGCGATCAACAAATTGCAGGTCGCTGATGGTGCCTATGGTGAAATGATTGCACTTGGCCAAAAGGGTTTGGAAGTGGCCAGCCGTGCCACCGACGCGGGTGCTGACACTTCGGCAATTACCGC
>CAMCYV010000147.1 GCA_945885645.1 Bifidobacterium breve
CAGGGATTCTTGGAATTGGTGTGGGCGGAGGAAGCCCGGATTATGGGTGCCGAGGGGACGTATATTGGCGCTCGCCTTGGCGCACTTGAATCACTGCTCGCAGGAACCACGACGGCACTAGATATGTATTTACACCCGGCAGCGAATCACCGTGGGGCAGTTGAAGTTGGACTGCGACATGTAACGGGTCCCGTATTTTTCTCCTTTCCTGGCCCCGACAATTTGAACTGGAGTGAGCGGATGGATTTGGCGCGGGATTGGCCACAAACTCTGCGCGGGATTGGAGGTCCCCACGTACCACTGGCTTTGATGCCGCATGCGCCATTAACGGTATCTCCGGAGAACTTGGGTGAAATTGCTGCACTAGCTCGAGAGCAGGGGGCAATTATCACGGTTCATGCCGCAGAAAACATGGCTGAGAATGAAGACACCGTGAAAGCTCAGGGCGAGCGCCCGATTCATCTATTGGATGCAACCGGCATTCTCGACCTCAAACCTGTTCTCGCGCACGGTGTTCATTTAAATCAGGCTGAACGTCATGTCATTGCGTCCAAGGGCGGTTGCATTGCCCACTGCCCAGGATCCAATATGAAATTAGCGAGCGGTGCGGCTGACATCGTTCAATACCGAGAAGATGGAATCACCGTTGGTTTGGGCTCGGATGGTTCCTCCTCGAGTAATGACCTTGACATGTTCGCCGTCATGCGACTGGCCGCCAATCTCGCTCGATTGGTTCGCAATGATCCCGCCGCAATTTCCGCTTCGGAGATTGTTCGGGCGGCAACAATTGACGGAGCCAAGGCTCTAGGGATGTCAGAGCGAATTGGCTCATTGGAAGTGGGGAAGGAAGCCGACATCATTTCTATTAATTTGGGCGAACCGCACTTGGTCCCCATCCGCGACCCGTTCACCACAATTGTTTATAGCGCTGGTCGAGCCGATGTGCGTCATGTTTTTGTAGCTGGGGAGCAAGTAATTGATAATCGGCGACCCACCAAGGTTGATCCCCAAGTAATCATAAGTTCAGCGCTTCACCATGTTGGACACCTGCCACAATAAGTTTATGCTGGGCGCCGTGCCTACAGTGAATGTTCCTAAGAGAATATTGTTGGATTGCGATCCCGGTCATGACGACGCGATTGCCATCATGTTGGCAACCGCCAGCCCGGAAATAGAACTCGTTGGAGTTACAACTGTCGCCGGAAACTCACTTCTGGAAAATACAACCCGTAATGCGCTGATTGTTTTGGACATGGTGAATCGACCGGACATCCCGGTTCACTCAGGCAGGGCGGCCCCACTTGTTCGCAAACTTCGGACGGCCGCGTCAATGCACGGTGATGGCGGACTCGATGGACCCGTCCCTAACGCACCAACCCGCAAGGCAAATAGTGGTAATGCACTGGGCTACATCGAAAATGTTTTGGACGATGAACGCGAACCGATCACACTCGTTGCGACCGGACCACTGACCAACATGGCTGACGTGGTTACCGAACTCGGACACCTGCACCACAAAATTGAGCAGATCGTGTTCATGGGTGGGGCGATTGAATTAGGTAATTGGACACCAGCCGCCGAATTCAATATTTTAGTTGACCCGGAAGCTGCTGAGATTGTGATGAACTCGGGGCTAAAGCTCACCATGATCGGGCTCGAAGTCACCCACCAAGCGTGGCTTGATGACTCACATGCCCAAGCCCTGCGTGGAAAAGGGGAGTGTGAAGATTTCGTTGCCGAGCTCCTTGACCATTTCGTAGGATTTCACCAACAAAGATTCGGTTGGCCGGGCGCACCCATCCACGACGCTGTGACAATCGCCCACCTCATTGATCTGTCACTCCTGACAACAATCGTCACAAATGCCACAGTAGAGACACAGAGTGAGTTGACTTTAGGTCGAACCGTGGTTGATGTCTATGGCGTAACGGATCGGCCCGCAAATGTGACCGTCGGAACGGGCATAGATCGTGGCCGATTCGTTACCCTTTTAATGCAGCGTCTGCTCAGTCTTTCGCCCAACTAGCGCACTAGTATTGTGCGATGGCCCGAATAGATTCGGGAGCATAACCCGATTCACAAAATAACCCGGTTTTCAAGATCGGGTCGAATACGAGGAGATACATTGAGAACCAATCTAAAGATGGCTGGTGCGGTCCTTACCGTTGCCGCCCTCGCGCTGGCAGGTTGCAGCTCGAGTGATTCAACAGACTCGGCTGCTACCGCAAGCGAGACAGCAGCAGCATCCGAGTCAGCAGTAGAGGCTCTTCCCGGTGCGGGAATGAAGGCTTGTGAAGTCACCGACGTTGGTGGCGTTGACGACAAGGGCTTCAACCAGAAGGCTTATAAGGGCGTAACAGATGCCGCTGATCAACTTGGTGTTGAGGCAATTGTTCTTGAGTCATCGGCCGAGACCGATTACGCTGTGAACCTGCAGTCATTTGTTGACCAGGGTTGCAGTGTCATCGTGACCGTCGGTTTCTTGCTCGGTGACGCAACCAAGGAAGCGGCTAACGCCAATCCTGACATTCCTTTCACCATCGTTGACTACGCATACGCTGATGGCGACATCACCGCTAACAACGTTCTCGGTCAGGTATTCAACACCGACGAAGCCGCATTCCTTGCTGGCTACCTCGCTGCTGGTAAGACCAAGTCCGGCAAGGTTGGCACATTTGGTGGAGTCAACATTCCACCAGTAACCGTCTTCATGGATGGTTTCTACTACGGCGTCCAGAAGTACAACGCTGACAACGGAACCAATGTTGAGGTTCTTGGTTGGGATCCAAAAGCGCAGTCCGGCTTGTTCACCGAGAACTTTGAGTCACTCGACGACGGTCGCACATTCGCCCAGAACTTGGTCGATGAAGGCGCTGACATTGTGATGCCAGTTGCAGGACCGGTTGGTCTTGGTTCAGCAGCACTCGCAACCGAACTCGGCACCGACAAGCTCCTAATCATCGGTGTTGACAGCGACCAGTTCGAGTCAGACACCGCAAACGCTGGCGTCTACTTGACATCAGTGCTCAAGCAAATGGATGTCACCACATTCAATGCAATCAAGGCCGTTGTTGACGGTACCTTTGCCGGTGGCGTAACCGTCGGAACATTGGAAAATGGTGGAGTTTCTCTCGCACCATTCCACGACCAAGATGGTGCAGTCTCAGCTGAACTCAAGGCTGCGCTGGACACAATCAAGGCCGGTATCATCGACGGCTCGATCAGCGTCAAGGGTTAATCGTCAAAGGTTAATCGTCAAAGGTTAATTCCGTAGTTCGAACGTGGCTGAGGGGTCTGAGAGATCAGGCCCCTCTTCCATGTCGAGGCAGTAGAATCAAGTCGAAGCTGCAAGCTCAACATAGGGACAAGTCCAACATAAGGAGTAGTGCGCCGTGGAATTGGAGTTGCGCGGAATCACCAAAGCTTTCCCCGGTGTTCTTGCCAATGACAACGTCTCTCTTACCGCGCGATCGGGTGAAGTTCTGGCCCTCATCGGTGAGAATGGTGCAGGGAAAAGCACGCTCATGAATATCCTCTCGGGCATCTACCGCCCAGATTCTGGCGAGATCATTCTGAACGGTGTTGTGCAGAAATTCCAGAATCCAGGCGAGGCCATCAAGGCTGGGATCGGGATGGTGCATCAACACTTCATGCTCGTACCGGTTTTCACCGTTGCTGAGAATGTCGTTCTTGGTGTGGAGCCAACAGTTTTTGGAAATGTCCTCAACACAAAGAAAGCCAACAAAGAAGTCGAAGAGATCTCACAAAAGTACGGTCTTGCAGTGGACCCAAAGGCAAAAATTGAAGACCTAGCCGTCGGTATTCAACAGCGCGTTGAAATCATCAAGGTGCTTCTGCGCGGCGCCAAAATTCTGGTGTT
This sequence comes from Bifidobacterium breve, assembly GCA_945885645.1. Classification (GTDB taxonomy): domain Bacteria; phylum Actinomycetota; class Actinomycetes; order S36-B12; family S36-B12; genus UBA4592. The sequence goes on from CAMCYV010000147.1 coordinate 3,881, forward strand.
TGATGAGCCGACCGCAGTTCTCACCCCACAAGAAGTTATTGAGTTCTTTGGCATTGTCGCTGAACTCAAAGCGCGCGGTGCAACCATTATTTTCATTACCCATAAACTCAAAGAGGCCCTGGCCATCGCCGATGACATCACTGTGCTTCGAGGCGGCAAAGTGGTCGGTCATGCTGACCCAAAGACTGCAACGCAGGAGGAACTAGCCTCCATGATGGTTGGTCGCGAGATTGATCTCACCGTGGATAAAACTCCGGCAAAGCCTGGCGC
>CAMCYV010000148.1 GCA_945885645.1 Bifidobacterium breve
GGTGGGGTAGCCGCGGGTTTGCCATTTATCGGCCGGACCAACAAAACTGTCATTGGGCAATCCAGGAGCGGTGGCCGCAAACAAAATAGGTAGGGCACCCATCTCGGCGCTTTGCGCAATCACCGAGTTCATCAATTGTGTAACGCGGAATTCAAGTGAGTTCCCGCGCATTTTTGAGGCTGCACCTTGCAGGTTTGTTGCCGAAAAACCAGGGTGTGCAGCCACTGCCCCGACGGAGTAGTCACCAAGTTCAAGTCGACGGGAAAACTCGGTAGTGAAAAGTAGGTTCGCTAATTTTGATTGGCCGTAGGTATTCCAAGCTCGATACTTTTTGATCCCCATAGGGTCTTGGAAGTTAAATCCCTTTACCATTCGGTGGGCGAGTGAAGAAACATTCACCACTCGGGAATTCGGGACAGCAACCAAAGCAGGGAAAAGTAATCCGGTCAATGCGAAGTGACCTAGATGGTTCGTCGCAAGTTGCATCTCAAATCCTTGGGCACTTTTGCGTTGGGGAGTCGCCATGATGCCAGCATTATTGATAAGTAGATCAAGACCCTGCGGGTGTTCGCTCGACCAGCGCTGCGTAAATGTGCGGACCGAATCGAGGTCGGACACATCCAGTTGACCAACGTGTACCTCAATGCCTGGTGCGTTCGCAAGCATTGCTGAGGCGGCTTGATCTCCCTTTGACTGATCCCGGACTGCCAGGGTGACACTGGCACCGTGGCGGGCGAGTTGAAGGGCCGTTTCAAATCCTAGGCCTGAGTTTGATCCGGTAACGATCACTGATCGGCCGGTCAGATTGGGCATACTTGCTACTGTCCAGGGGGGCATACCCTAATGAAACCCCTAGTTGGGCCAGAAGGCAAACGAGTGAGGCGCCCTCACGGGTGACTCGAGGCTGCCACTGTGTACGCTTGCGGGGCTTCACGCCCCTTTAGCTCAGATGGTAGAGCGTCTCCATGGTAAGGAGAAGGTCTACGGTTCGATTCCGTAAAGGGGCCCGGATGAAAGGTCAGGAAACAGGGGTCTTTCTTCGTTCGGCGGGGTAGCTCAGGTGGTAGAGCAAGCGGCTCATAATCGCTGTGTCGCCGGTTCAAGTCCGGCCCTCGCTACAAGATTTTTGGCATCAGGCACAATAGGAACGCATACGAAGTTGAAAAGCGAAGTATCAAACCAGCACATGAGAGTGTGCTTCATGGAAGTGAGAGAGCAGTGGGCAAGGCCAGCGATGTTCGTCCCAAGATCACCTTGGCATGCGAAGAATGCAAAGACCGCAATTACATTACAAAAAAGAACCGTCGTAATGATCCTGATCGCCTTGAGGTCAAGAAGTTTTGCGTGAAGTGCAAGAAGCACACCATGCACAAGGAAACTCGCTAACTTTTTCACGTGGCTATCAACCAAGAGTTCATTGGCCGCACTTACCCACCGACAGAGGCCTACTCGGTTGGTAGGGAGAAGATTCGTGAATTCGCGAAAGCTTTGGGTGAGACTTCACCCTGCTTCTTTGATGTTGAATCTGCGCGAGAACTGGGCTACCCAGATGTAATCGCACCCCCTACCTTTGCGATCGTTATCACTATGCAAGCGGGTGGCCAAGTCGTTCATGATCCAGAACTTGGCTTGGACTACACCCGAGTTGTGCATGGCGAACAAAGATTCGTTCAACATCGCCCGATTTTTGCCGGTGACGAAATCACGAGTACGGTAAGCGTGGATTCAATTCGATCCGCAGCAGGAAATGACATGATCACGGTGAAGACACTGGTGCATGCAGCCGACGGTGAACTTGTGTCCACTGTTTTTTCGTTGCTCGTTTCACGCGGTGTGGGTGAGGCGTCATGACTTTGGTCTCGATCTCGCACGTTCACGTTGGTTTGGAATTGCCGGCCCAGGAATTTGTTTTCACTCGAGCAGACTTAATCAGGTACGCGGGAGCATCCGGGGATTTCAACATTATTCACTGGAATGAGCGAGTCGCCCAGGAAGTTGGTTTACCTTCAGTGATCGCGCACGGCATGCTCACTATGGGAACCGTGATCCGAATTGTTACCGATTGGCTGGGTGACCCAGGCAAAGTAATTGAATACTCGGCTCGCTTCACTCGCCCCATTCCAGTTCCGGACACAGATCAAGGTACGAATATCAAGGTCACCGCGAAAATTGCTGAACTTCTTGAAAACAATCAAGCGGTGATTACCATCTCGGCGATTCACAACGAGGTGACGGTGCTCGCCAAGACGGTCGCCATCGTCCAACTTGCCCCATGACGGCGGTCCCCGATCAGATCACCACGCTAGCCGAAGAACGTCAAGTGGCTCGGGCGAATAAAGACTTTGTGCGATCAGATGAACTCAGGGAACAAATCTTTCAATCGGGGTGGTTGATAAAAGACACCCCCGAGGGTTATGCGCTCACCGAAGCACCGCCGTTTGTTATCACAGCACACTTGGGTGCTTGCGCGGATCAATATGCGAATTCGGTAACCGGCTCAACCGTTGTGCTTGTAATCGTTGACGGCTGGCCAGAGGACGTTTACACATCATTGAGCGCATTACTCAACTTCGCCCCAAGCCATGTTCGAGTCCTAGTTATGGACTGCGGCAACATTGATGGAGCGGGTGTAGTTGTTCATGAATTAGCAAAGGTTCACAGCAACCTTATTGAATTTCACTTCGCTCAAACACTTCCCGAACTTGGGTGGGCAAATGTTGTGAATGCAGCCGTAACGGTGTCCGCCAGCGAGTATTTTGCTGTAATGGACTTGTCAACCATCTGGGAAGGCGACGCACTCACCCCATTAATAGGGGTTTTCGCGGATCAACAGGTTGCAATGACGGGTTGGCGTGCGGTTAATGTGGATGTAAGCCAAGAATGGCGCGAGTTCACTGCGGCGACAGCAGGGAGTGTCGACGCGATTTTGGGTTACTTCCTGGTGGTGCGCACGACCGTGGCTCGGGAAATCGGTCCTGACCCGAAAGCTAAGTTTTATCGAAATGCTGACATGGAGTGGTCCTTGGCAATCAGAGCCGCTGGCTATGAGGTGGTAATTCCCCAAGGAGAATTACCACTGCGCCAGGAGCGGCACCATGGCTATCACGACAGCGAACCGGACTATCGCGAGAAGCAAAGCAAAAAAACTTACGACCGACTTTTGCAGAAATTTCGCAAGTCACCTGAGATTTTGCATAAAGGCAAAGATCATGACAATTGAACGGCTCGAAGGAAAATTGTGCGAGTACACGTCGCTGCGTGTTGGTGGTGGCGCGAGGCAGCTCGTCCGGGTTTCAACGGATCAGGAACTCATAGACCTAGTTCATGATCTGGATCAGCGTGGTGAACCTCTATTGATTTTGGGTGGAGGAAGTAACGTCGTTTGCGCGGACTCCGATTTCCCTGGGACAGTAATCATCGTTTCAACTCGAGGAGTTGACTGGCAGGGTGATCACGTAGTTGTTGCTGCCGGTGAAGACTGGGACGCATTTGTTAGTAGCGCACTTGCACAAGGATACGGAGAACTCACGCCTTTGTCAGGAATCCCTGGATCAATGGGAGCGACCCCGGTTCAGAACATTGGTGCATACGGCGTTGAACTTGCCGAGTTCATTGATCACGTCGAAGTGTGGGACCGCGAATCGGGTACCAAGCGAACTATGTCTGCTATCGATTGTGAATTTGAGTATCGTGACAGTACATTCAAAAAAAATCCGAACCGATACATGGTGTTGGCCGTCAAGTTAAAACTCAATAGAACACTTGAGGTACCGATCAAGTATCTGCAACTTGCAAATGTACTGAATCAAGAAGTAGGCACAACAGCGAATGCGGTGGAAGTTCGGGATCAAGTCTTGCAACTGCGCTCGACAAAAAGCATGGTGCTTAATTCTGTTGACATTGAATCAAATAGCACCGGGTCATTTTTTATCAATCCAATTGTTAAACACTCGGATATTCCACAAAGTTGCCCAAGTTACTCCCTGCCGGCGAGCGATCCCCGAGTGGAAACCCACATGAAGGTTAGCGCGGCCTGGTTAATCGAGAACGCGGGAATCATCAAAGGGTTTTACTTGGGTAATGAAGACTCCAGCATTCGCGTTTCAAGAAATCACTCTCTGGCAATTACAAATACC
>CAMCYV010000149.1 GCA_945885645.1 Bifidobacterium breve
AGCGGAAGGTCAGATTTTTTGGCAACGAGGTCGCGAATATGACCAACTGATGCAAGAACCTCGTAATCAGGTCCAAGATAGCCGGCAATTTTCTTCGCCTTAGCCGGTGATTCAACAATCACCAGTGTCTTGCTCGCCATGTGATCCTCTCGGGTCCGGGGCCAAAAATCCCCCTCGATCGAAACCTGACGGTAGGACACACCTATATATAGGTATCGCACCGCCCCCTGAATTAGGGCATCTCACGCCCTGGGTTTGTGGGGCAGCGCTAGTGAGAAGGCCCTGGGAAAAGCAAAAAGGGCCGGGCACCTGGCCCGACCCTCTCGCTGTTTGATGTCCAGGAGCTACTGAGCGATCGTGATCTCCTGTGAATCGCCGACCGCAATCGGGCGACGCTTGGAGATGATGACAGCGATCACGATCACGATTACGGCGAACGCTGACACCGCGTACCGAATTGCGTCGTTGGCATCGGCGCCAACGCTGAGACCAACAATCGCTGGGGCGATCAACAGTGCAACCAGGTTCATCACCTTGATCAGCGGGTTGATTGCTGGGCCAGCGGTGTCTTTGAATGGGTCACCAACAGTGTCACCGATAACGGTAGCTTCGTGGGCAGCGGATCCCTTGCCACCGTAGTTACCGTCTTCGACGAACTTCTTGGCGTTATCCCACGCGCCACCACTGTTGGACAGGAACACTGCCATGAGGACACCGGATGCAATCGTTCCGGCGAGATAGGCACCGAGGGCGCCAACACCCAAACCGAAACCAACGGCGATCGGGGTGAACACGGCCAGGATTCCTGGTGTCACCAATTCACGTAGTGAGTCACGGGTAACGATGTCGACAACCTTGCCGTACTCAGGCTTCTCGGTTCCCAACATGATCCCTGGGTGATCGCGGAATTGACGTCGCACTTCGAAGATCACAGCGCCAGCAGCACGCGACACCGCGTCAATTGCTAGACCTGAGAACATGAAGACAACGGCTGCGCCGATGATCAAACCAACGAGGTTGGCTGGGGATGCAACGTCGAGGATTCCACCGTACTGAAGGGCATCGGCTGGGCTTAAGCCCGCGACCGCGTCCTTTGCAGTCAGGGTTGCGCCAATGATTGCATCGCGGAATGCTCCGAAGAGTGCCGTTGCAGCGAGCACCGCGGTTGCAATTGCGATTCCCTTGGTGATTGCCTTGGTGGAGTTACCAACAGCGTCAAGGCGGGTGAGAATTGCAGCACCGTCACCGTGGACGTCACCGGACATTTCAGCAATACCTTGGGCATTGTCAGAAACAGGTCCGAATGTGTCCATGGAAACAATCACGCCGACCGTGGTCAAAAGACCGGTACCGGCGAGTGCGATCGCAAACAGTGACAGCAGAACCGAGCCGCCACCGATGAGGAATGCGCCGTAGACAGCAGCACCAATGAGCAGCGCCGAGTAAACGGCTGACTCAAGTCCGAGAGAAACACCGGAGAGAATGACCGTTGCTGGACCGGTAAGTGAAGTCTTTGCAACGTCGTCAACTGGCCGACGATTCGTTTCGGTGAAATATGCGGTCAGTTGCTGAATGAGCGCTGCGAGAACAATTCCGGTGAATACCGCTCCAATGACAAACCAGCGTGGGCTGATCGTGTCGGCGGCTTCAACTGCTGCGATTCCGCCAATACTTTCAATTTCACTCCACGATTCGGGAACCCACGTAAAGACTGCGACGATAACCAGCACCGCCGAAATGAGCGCCGAGATAAAGAATCCTCGGTTGATCGAGGACATGCCCGAACGGTCGGACTCACGTGGTGAGACCGCAAAGATTCCAACGACAGCGGTGAGAACACCGATAGCCGGAATCACCAGTGGAAGTACGAGTCCAAGCTCACCGAATGCTGTTTTACCAAGAATGAGTGCTGCGACCAATGTCACCGCATAGGACTCGAAGAGATCTGCTGCCATACCGGCGCAGTCGCCCACGTTGTCGCCCACGTTGTCAGCAATTGTTGCCGCGTTACGGGGGTCATCTTCTGGGATACCTTGTTCAACCTTGCCGACAAGGTCAGCACCGACGTCAGCGGCCTTTGTGAAGATTCCGCCACCAACGCGCATGAACATGGCGAGGAGTGCTGCTCCGAAGCCGAATCCTTCCAGAACCTTGGGGGCCTCACCTTTGTAGACGAGAACCACAAGGGCAGCACCGAAAAGACCGAGGCCGACCGTGAACATGCCAGCAACGCCACCTGTGCGGAATGCAATTTTCATTGCTTTCTGCTCGGTACCGTCTTTCGCTGCAGCGGCAACGCGGACATTTCCGCGGACCGCGAGCCACATGCCCATGTAGCCGGTCACGCCCGAGAACACTGCGCCAACGAGGAAGAAGATACTTCGACCAATTCGCTCACTATTTGTATCAGCGGGCAGGATGAACAGGACAAAGAAAACAACGACGGCGAAAACTGCCAACGTCTTGAATTGACGGCTCAGGAACGCGGAAGCGCCCTCCTGAATTGCCCCGGCGATTTCCTGCATGCGAGCGGTTCCCTGGTCTGCGCTAAGTACTTGGCGCACGAGAATAGCTGCAACAAACAGTGCTGCGATGGCAATGACAGCAACGCCAATAACGATACTTTGGTTGCTCCCCTCCAACGTGACATCTGCGAACTTGATCATTGGTCTCCTCATTGATTAGCGCGGTTTCATTACCGACGCATTTCACACTTGTGTCGAAGTTAAACAACTCGTGCACGCACAGGTTATTCCGCTCAACATCCGGGGAGAGCCTACCGATTGGTGCCCGAAATTACCGGAAAGGTCGGTAAAATGTGACTAATTCGACTCCAGAGCCAATTGTTGGGATTCATAGGTGGGAAAAAGGATGTCGACCCCCGTGAGGGCGAGTAGTTGCCCAACCCGTTCAGTGCGTTCGGTGTTCACCACTAGTTCCAGCTCAATTTCGGCTTGACGGGCACGTTTTAGGGCTGTGATTAGGCCGCCCAGCCCGGTTGAGTCCATAAAACCGACTTCCGTGAGGTCGATTATCAATGTTGGAGAGCCGACGACCAGAAATGGGAGAACCTGATGCTTGAACTCGTCAACCGTTTCCAGGTCTAGGTTTCCCGAGCAGCTCACCAGGTTCACGCCGACCCCCGACTCGCCAATCCCCGTACCCGTGACGAATTCCATTCCCCCACCTTGGCAGAAGAAGGCGGTGTCGTCTGCTCAAGGCAAGATGTTCCCATGCTGCTGGATCCCCACTCCCTCATGGACCCGGGTGACGAGATCGTGCACCTGCGGGTGATCCCCGAGAGTCCCGGCATAACCGCTCCTTGGCCGGAGTGGATTTCCCCTGATTTTCGAAGTTCATTGGAGCGCGAGGGTATTTACTCGCTGTGGAGACACCAGGTTGATTTTGCACAGAGCGCCCACGAAGGAATCGATTCAATTCTTGCAACGGGGACGGCAACGGGAAAAACGATCGCTTTTAATGCGCCCGCACTCACTTCGGCTCTCGCTCACGGCACGGTGCTTTACCTTTCACCCACCAAAGCCCTTGCCGCCGATCAACTTGAAACCTTGAATTCATGGGCATTGCCGGGACTTCGAGCGGGGGTATACGACGGTGACACCTCCCATGAGGATCGGCAGTGGTTGCGCAAACACGCAAACTACTTACTCACCAACCCCGACATGCTTCATTTTTCTATTCTGCCAGGACATAAATATTGGGCACATTTTTTTCGACACTTAGAGTTTGTGATTATTGATGAAGCCCACTCATATAAAGGTGTCTTCGGTGCACATGTCTCGATGATCATTCGACGATTGCTTCGAATCGCGAACAAATATGGCGCCACGCCGACTGTTCTGGCGGCTTCGGCAACTTCGGGTAATCCCACGCTTGCTCTGGAAATGCTCACCGGGAGAACGGCAACTTCATTTAGAGAAAACACCGCTGCGGTCCCCCAACGCACTTTTGTTTTTTGGCAGCCCCCCACAATCCTCAATACGGAGACCAGGCGCGGTGTGCTCGACGAAAGCTCACGACTGCTCGCCCGAATCGTTCCTAGTGGTGATCAAGCTGTTGTCTTCGCTCGTTCACGCCGGGGGGTTGA
>CAMCYV010000150.1 GCA_945885645.1 Bifidobacterium breve
GCAATGATTCCGATCCAAGGATTCCCGCTGAGTAAACCTATGAGAACGGGAAGCGCGATTGCAATGTATGTGCCGATTGTTGGAACAAACTGCGAAACGAGCCCGGTCCAAATTCCCAGCGCCAGCCACGACGGCATGCCAATTGCGAAGAAAACTACTGCAGTCGTGCTGCCATTTATGAGCGCAAGAACAACGCGTGCGGCCACATAGCTTCCGGTCTTGTTCGCAGTGACACTCCAGACCTGCTCAGCAAGCGGCTGAAATCTTGGTGGGAACAGTGATTGGATGTAACGACGGAATCTTGGTGCATCTGCCGAGAGATAAAAAGTAAATAGGCCAATGGTGAAGAGCCCAAAAAAACCGAGGGCAAGTGAACCAAGCAACCCAAGAACGCCCTGCAGTACCGCTGAGGCGTACTCGGCTGATTTTTCCGGGGTGAGATTTAGCTGCTCCCAAAGGTCGACAATTTCATAGCTTGAGTTTGTGCGCTGGTTAAACCACTCCAGCGCGCTATCAAGGATCGCAGGAAGGCTCTCGAGTAGTTCCGCAATCTGATTGACGAGCAGGTTTCCGAAAACAGCACTGAATACCACAAAGAAAACGATGATGGAAAGCATCACTATTGCGGTGGCGAATCCACGCTTCATGTTTCGCGCGAGTCGGCCGACCGCAGGTTCCATTGCGATTGAGGCGAACCAAGCCATCAGGATGATGAAAATTACGCCTCCACCGTCCTCCAGCAGGAACTGGAGAAGAAGTGCGATTGCGACGACTGCAAGAACGATGAAGCTTGTTCGCCAAACATTCTTTGGATCAAACACAATCGTCTTCGGATCGCTCATAGACACAGGGTAGCCCCTCTGCACCAACTGGCCCCGATCCCGCAAGGGAACTTGTCTAAATTGCCAACTGTGCTTAAATGGACAGGTGCGTCATTTTGTTGCAGTCGTATTTGCGATCATGCTGCTGGGGAGCTTCCCCACTTCATCGGGGGCTGCCCAAGCGCCGGTAGAGAGCCTCGCGCCCATGGATGTCCGTGCGCAGGAAGCGAAGAAGCACCGCAAGGGAAAAGTTTGCCCGACGAAAAACTTTTGGTTAGGTGCCGGTTGGGGGGCGGACCGAGGGAAGCGATCCCATAAGGGAATAGACATGGGTGGTAAACGCGGTACCCCAATATTTGCCGTTGAAGCTGGTCGGATAAATCGAACGAAGCGCCAATCAAATGGTGCACTGCAGATTGTGTTGCGCGGTAAAAGTGGATCCAAGTACTACTACGGACATATGGACAAGGTCACGATCAAGGGTGGCCAGAAGGTAAAAAAAGGCCAAGTTATTGGAAAAATGGGTGATTCTGGGTCTCCCGGAGCAGTTCATTTGCATTTTGAGTACTGGAAGAGCGGTCGGGAATCCGCGGCCATAAATCCCATCAAGTTTGTTAAGCGAGTGTGCAAAAGTATTTAGTTGACGAACTCGCGACATGGGTAATTAGATATGGGTGATTAATAGAACCACCGCCGTTACGAGCAACAAAATTCCTGAAGCCGTGAGAATTAATCGGTAGGTCCGGGCATTCATTCGGTGACGACTCGCTGCAAGTGCGACCACGATCACAACTTTGGCGCCAACCAGTGCCAGGTAAAAGGTAAAAAGGAAGATGACCGCTTGGGCTGGACTCTCACGCCAAAATGCAATCAAAATTGTTGATCCAGCAGTAATCCAAAAAATCCATGGCGCCGGATTGAGAAAGTTGATCAATGCCCCGTGAACTACGACCGGAAGTTTCATCAGTTTTGTTGGCTTCTGGCTTCCCAAGTCGAGTTCGGAGTTGCCCATTTTGTGCGCGGACCAGAGAATTTCAATTCCAAATGCTGCAACCACAACTGCTCCAACGATTCCAAGAATCGTGATTGCACCATCAGGCAATTGGGATACAAGTGTCAGCGACAGCACAATAATCACCGAGTCAGAGAACAAAGGTGCTATTGCAATTCGTAGGCCTGACCCCAGTCCACTTCGCAGTGTGGTTGAGATCGCAAGTCCGGTGAGTGGACCGGGCGCGACACCCGAACCCAGACCGATGCTCAGACCCGCAAATAGTGCGGTCAGCATGCGCGCGCAATTCCACTCATTGGATCCCACTCATTGGATCAGTATGTCGAACGGAACCTAAATCCAGGTGGGCATCCACATGCGAAGCTTCCATTGGTCATAGGGAATGACTTCCCCGGTCCAGATCGGATAAAACCACCATGCAGCTGCGATGACAGCGATGAGGTATAGCGCAATGAGCCCGATCACCCAATGTTGTCGGCGAATCGAACCTTTTCGACTACTTTGCAAGAGTTTCATTATGGTCAGTGCAATCGCCATAACGACAAAGGGAACGTAGATCACCGTGTAGAAGGTGAAGATTGTGCGGTTGAGGTATAGCATCCACGGCAACCAGCCAGCGACTATTCCGGCAAGTAGCGCACCGGAACGCCAATCACGCGTAGTAACCCAATTCCACAATTGATATGGGATTGCGAGCAACGCCGCCCACCAAATGATTGGGTTGCCGAGCGCAAGCACTTCCTGCGCGCAGTGATCGGTAGGACAACCCAAGGTGCCATCTTTAATACTTTCGTAGTGAAAGTTGGTTGGGCGGGACATGAACGGCCATGAAAGGGGGTTACTTTTATAGTTGTGTTTGCTATCAAGGTCTACGTGAAAGTTCCACGCTTGTCGGTGGTATTCAAGCAGTGATCTCAGCGCATTGGGAACTATCGAAGGGTCTTTGTCATCGGCCCAAGTGCGACCCCAACCGCCGGCAGTTAACAACCAGCCACTCCACGAAAGCAAGTAAATAAAGATGACGGTGGCCAGTGAGGTGAGGATGACGATTGGCGCACTTTTAGTGAGTGTCGCAAGCCAAGGACGACGGACGCCAACCGTGCGTCGAGTAGAGACATCCCAGAGCAGAGACATCAGCATGAAGATCGCGATGAACCACAGGGCTGACCACTTAACACTGACGGCTAATGACAAAAAGATGATTGCGGTGAAGCGCCAAGGTCGAATCCCCAACCCGGGACCAAATCCTTGGGCAAGGCGTTCCCATTTTGATTCTGATTGCCCACCGATTATTGCCAGTCGCCGCCGGGTGTGATCCCGGTCAAGAACTAAGGCGCCAAAACCCGCAAGAACAAAAGTACTGAGCACCATGTCAAGGAGTCCGGTACGACTCATGACAATGTGGATACCGTCAAGTGCAAGGAGTAAACCAGCAATTGCTCCGATTAGATCTGATCTCGTCATACGGCGAACAATGCGCGCGATCATGAGTACCGAAAGGGTTCCCAGAACAGCAACAGCGAATCGCCAACCAAATGGTGAGACTCCAAAGAGATATTCACCCGTTGCAATTACCCATTTGCCCGTTGGCGGGTGAACAACGAATGATCCTTGATCAGTGAATCCTTCAACGGTTCGCCAATTGTCACCGGCAGTAAGCATGATTGGGTCGTGCTCTTCTACTGCCTCATGTTCAACCCCAAATCGAAGAAGCGCCCAAGCGTCCTTGGCGTAGTAGGTTTCGTCGAATACGACCGCATTCGGCGTCCCTAGATTGACGAAGCGCAGAATGCCAGCGAAGAGTGCAATCACAATCGGTGCGATCCACGTCTTTATTCCTGTTGTCGGGAAAGCCGGGTAAAGCCGCTCGGCGATTGTGGCGACACTTCGATCAGGCGCCGAAGAACCGGTAAATCGCTCGCGAAGTGTGGGGGACACGAGCACATATTAAGTCGTGATGCACTATTGCGGGATGCACGAGAAGGATTTAGGCGAATCTGGCGGTCAATTGGTATTTGCTGCGACGCCCATGGGAAATGTTGGTGACGCCTCAGCCCGACTGATTGCTGCAATTGAGCAGGCAGATGTCATCGCGGCTGAGGACACCCGCAAATTTATGAACCTTTGTTCACGACTAGGTATTCGTTATGAAGCGAAACTGGTTTCCCACTTTGAGGCTAATGAAGCCTCGCGGGTTGAGCAGTTACTTGGGGCGGTTACGAGTGGGAGCACAGTGCTTGTTGTGAGTGATGCTGGCATGCCATC
>CAMCYV010000151.1 GCA_945885645.1 Bifidobacterium breve
TAACTCGATGTAACCTCAGTGGCAATCTTGGTGTACAGCGGACCTGCTTCACCGAGATCAACCAGTGACTCACCCTTGAGCAACTCTGCGGGTGTCATGCCCATGTTGGGATAGGTCGCTGCCAAGCCGGCACCAACAGCATCCATTGCTGCCTTGTTGGGAACCTTGTACAAAATGTTTTCTGCAACCCACGCATGGTTTGCAGGATCCAAGATGTAGTTGATGTAGGCGTGTGCAGCTTCCTTGTTCTTTGAGGTCTTGAGAATCACCATGGTGTCGGCGAAAAGGTCACTACCTTCAGAAGGAACCACGAACTTGATGTCAGGGTTCTCTGCGGTGCCGTAGTTGCACCAGCCATCCCATGCAACGACAGCATTCGCTTCACCGGAAACCAGGCGTGAGTAGAAGGTTGTGTCGTCGTAAGCGAGAAGGTTCGGCTTAGCAGCGATCAACTTTTGCTTCACCTGCTCCATCTCTGCTTCGTCGGTGGTATTGGCTGAGAAGCCGAGTGCCTTCTGAGCAGGGAGCATGAGCCAGCGCTCGGTCGCCAGTGCGGTGACCTTGCCCTTGTTTTCAGGTGATGGCTCAAGGATCGCGTTCCAGCTGGTGGGTTCCTCCATCAGGTCACTGCGGTAACAAATACCGGTGGTGCCCCATGCGTAGGGGACCGAGAACTTGTTGCCGGGATCGTAAGTCAATTCTTGAGCTTCGGGGTAGAGGTTCGACAGGTTCGGGATGAATTCGGGGTTGAGTGTTTCAATCAACCCGGCTTCATTGAGTGCCTGTGCGAATTGACCTGAAACGAATGCCACGTCAATGCCAGAGTCCCCACCCGCGGTGAGTTTGGCCATAATTTCTTCGTTGGTGGCGTGGTTGGTAATTGTCATGGGTGCACCTACGGCTGCTTCAAACTTGGCAGCCATGTCCTCGGGGTAATATCCGGCCCAGTTGGAAACGGTGAGGCTTTGTTGGGTGAGGTCAGCCTCAGGGTTGAGATCTGATGCGGTTGAATCGCTACCCCCGCACGCTGACAAAACCAGTGCTGCACAAGCCACACTGGCCAAGATGGCACCGGTCCGACGGACCGAGCGCTGAGTATTAGAACGACGCATCTGCTCTCCTTGAATAAAATCCGATAAAAACTGAATCTCAGTTCAGATTATTAAACAGTAAAAACCTTTTCAATTCTATGGATATGTCCAAATTGTTGAATTTAAGTTAAGAAAACTCCTAGGATCATGGGGTGGCGAAGACGAGTGAACGCAAAGCAGATCTCATTTCTGCTGCTCAGCGAGCCCTCGCCGAGCACGGTTCCGCCGTTCGCCTGAATCAGGTCGCCGAAGCCGCGGGGGTCACCTCCAGCGCGATTCTCTACCACTACACCGGAATCGAAGAGCTCCTCGTCGAGGCAAACCGCGCTGGCATGGAGCGTTTCTATAACGATCGCCTCAATGTAATCGCCGCAATCGCCGATCCAACCGAACGCCTCGTTCACACCATCTCACTCGGTGTTCCCCGCACACCCGAAGACGAAGAAGTCCGTTTGCTCTGCTCCCTTGGCGGTGAGGCCGCTCGCAACACCATCTATGCGGTGCTCCTCACATCCCTCTATGACCGCCAAGTCGGCATGTATCAGAACATTCTTGAACTGGGCGTGAGCCAAGGTGAATTCCACCTCGCCCAGGATCCCCTCACCATCGCGCGCAATTTGGTTGCCCTGGAAGACGCTTACGGTTACCGAATAATTGCTAAGCACCCAACCTTGGATTACCAGACCGCTGTTGAGTTAATCCTTGATTACGCCCGACTAGCAACCGGCCATACGCTTGTCCAGCAACCCCGAAATTAAGCACCCCACTCCAAAGGAATCACGCCATGACCGACAACTCCATCCGCCCCCTCACCATTTTGTTCATGCCCGAGTCGGCATACGGCCCCACCAATCAGTGCATTGGTATTGGCAAGGTGTTACTGGATCGCGGTCATCGAGTGGTTTTCGCCGCCGAAGCTTCTTGGGCGGGCAAGCTGACCGCTCTGGGTTTTGAGGAGGACCTGGTTGATCTTGCTCCACCAGCCGATTCCACTGACGACACCGAGGCAGACCCGGGTGCGTTTTGGAAAGAGTTCATTAAGGAAACAGCACCAGAGTTCCGCAAGCCAACAATTGAGCAACTTGAAACGTTTATCAAACCCACCTGGCAGGCATTAATTGATGGCGCGGTGTATTGCGAACCACAACTCAAGCAAATCATTGAACGCGTGAAACCAGATGTTGTCGTGGAAGACAACGTGTTGTGTTTCCCAGCACTAATGACTGCAGGTGCACCATTTGTTCGCATCGTCTCGTGTAATCCTTTAGAGATGAGAGGGCCACGCATCGCGCCCACTTTCTCGGGTTACCCCCAAGCTGACAATTCCCAATGGCAGACCTTCCTTGATGCGTACGAGCGTTCCCACCGAGAAATGTGGACAGCGTTTAACGAGTTCGTTGTTGCATCGGGTGCTCCAGCCTTAGACGACCTCGAGTTCATTCACACTTCTACCGCAGCGAACCTGTACGTCTACCCGCAAGAAGCGGACTACACAGACCAAAGGGAACTGGATAGCACCTGGCACCGCATGGATTCTTCGGTGCGTTCAACTGATGCTGAATACACCATTCCCGCGGAGGTTGCCGAGCGTCCCGCTGACAGTGCCCTGATTTATTTATCACTCGGCTCACTGGGTAGCGCCGATGTTGATTTGATGAAAAGACTTGTCGATGTCCTTGGTCGCACCCGTCACCGTTTCATTGTTTCCAAAGGTCCCCAACATGATGAATATGAACTCGCCGACAACATGGTGGGCGCAGAGTTCGTTCCGCAAACAACCATCATCCCGAAGGTTGATCTGGTGATCACTCACGGTGGAAACAACACGACAACAGAGTCACTGCATTTTGGCAAGCCGATGATCCTGCTGCCACTGTTCTGGGATCAGTATGACAATGCGCAGCGCATGGACGAGTTAGGTTTTGGCCGCCGCCTGTCGACCTACACCTTCACCGAAGAGGAGATGAACTCTGCGTTGGAAGCACTGTTGGGTGATTCAGAGTTGGCCCAGCGCATGGCAGTAATGGCAACAGGGATCCAGTCCCGCGAGGGACCAACAAAAGGTGCCGACGTAATCGAGTCGGTGGCCCGCGCTCACGCAACCTCGTGATCTCACTCGCAGCTGCGATCGCGGCCGCCAATGCAGCGGACCTTCTCCCTGATCGCTCACAAGCTCGCTCGGGTGAACTGAACGAACCCTGCGAGTTAATTGATTCACTCGATGCCGGTAACGGCGCCTACCTCGCCCTGGTTCGCACCGGTGCTCGCACGATCGTTGTCCCCGGCCAACTCACTGACACAGGTTTTCACCGCGCACCCGTCAGTGAGGCAATCCTGAACACCGCATCTTCTGGCAACTTTCGGATCGATCACATTAATTCCCTCGAATTAAATCCCGCGACCGACAATCACCCCACAGAACATTCAATCACCGTTGATCAAAGCAATGACTCCGTGATTGTGAACAACACAATCATGCTCAAGTGGCAGATCAACGCCACCACATCACCTGCTCCCTCCCGCTTACGCGCCCTCAGCACACAACCCGTAACCCCATTACCCATTGCCACGATTGAGTGGATTGATCCAGACAGTGGCGAAGTTCTCACCCTGGCCACCGCCACAGAGTTCATCCCAGATTCCCGCGACGGCTGGGAATGGGCAGTGGAATTAGTTCGTTCTTATGCCCAAGGCTCCGGTGTTGATGCAATCACCCCGTTCGCACGCATTGGCCAGATGACCGGTGAGATGCACGCCGCATTAGCACGCACCGAAACCGGAGACACTGACATCAATGAATTACACCGCGACCGAATCCAAGAGTTCCTCAATAGTGCATTAGCCGATCTAAACACAGCATGTGAAATAGTAGATGGCGCCGAAGGCAAGCGTCTGCGCGCTCGACAGGCCGCAATTCGCGAGCGACTCAACACACTCACATCCGTTGATCACACACCAGCCATCAACACCCACGGTGATTTTCATGTAGGTCAAGT
>CAMCYV010000152.1 GCA_945885645.1 Bifidobacterium breve
GGTAATCCCATGAGCGATCGCGTGACAATTACTCCACTCAAAGACGGACCGGATCAAATTACTGGCCCCGTAACAGTCCTTGACGAGGACGGAAACATATTAAAGGAAGCGGAATCTGTTTTCCTTTGCCGCTGCGGACATAGCGCCAATAAGCCATTCTGCGATGGCGCTCACAAGCGCGAGGGTTGGACTAGCAGCTAGTAGTCGCGAACACCAAGTCTTTTAACCACCTCTAAGGTCGACTTAGCCGAGTTCAGTGTGTAGAAATGCAAACCCTCAGCTCCTGCATCAAGAACTTCCTCACTCACTTGGGTAGCAACCTCAATCCCCAACTCTCGAATTGAATCGGGATCATCCCGGTGCCGATCGAACTGAGCCATCAGTGAAACAGGGATTTCACCTTTGGCCATATCGAGCATTCGCATGAATTGTGGGTAACTGGTCACGGGCATGATTCCCGGGTAGACGGTCAATGCGGAGCCGCGGTCTGCTAGTTCTGAGATCAGCCGTGCGTAGGACTCCGGCTGAAACACGAATTGCGTGACGGCAAAAGTTGCGCCGAGCTGCTCTTTTCTCAACAAAACTTCAATGCCCTGGTCAAATCCCGTCGCGGCAGGGTGCAGATCAGGAAAAGCGGCAACGCCGATTTCAAATGATCCAAATGACTTAGCCATCTCAACCAGTTCATCAGCGTGGGTAAAACCCCCCGGGGTCGTGACCCACGGAGCTGTTGGACCTTGCGCCGGATCCCCACGCAGCGCCAAGATATCGGTGATTCCCGCCTGTTGGAATTGTCGGAGGATTTCGTGTACTTCGGCCCTAGTCGCTCCGACACAGGTGAGGTGAGCGATTGTGCGGTATCCGGTTTTCTCGAAAATGTCACACGCGATTTTGATTGTTCGCTCACGTGTACTTCCACCTGCACCATAGGTAACGGAGACGAAGTTGGGCTTCACACTATCCAATTCACCTATTGCGGCAAAAAGGCTTGCCTCCCCTTCAGGTGATTTGGGCGGGAAGAATTCAAATGAAATTGTGGGGCCGTCAACGCGCATTAAAATACTTTGCTTCCGGGTGGTGAACCAGGATCGCGGAAGTGGATTGCTCCGGGTGAAGCTGGAATTCCTCGGAGAGTTCAACCCCAATGCGACCTGGATCAAGTAGTTCACACAGCTGAATTTGGTCCTCTAGATTCGGGCACGCCGGGTACCCAAAGGAATACCTGGAGCCTCGGTAACCTTGATCGAGGATCTGCTGCAGGTCCGGTGAGTCTTCAGAAGAAAAATTCAATTCACTTCGGACTCGCGCATGCCAATGCTCGGCCAGCGCTTCCGTGAGTTGCACGGAAAGCCCATGCAATTCCAAATATTCCCGGTAGGCATCTTTAGCGAAAAGTTCTGATGCTGCAACACTCACAGCATTACCCATGGTGACTACGTGGAATGCAGCGACATCAATTTGACCTGACTCCTTGGATGCGAAAAAATCAGCCAAACACAGTCTCCGGTCACGACCCTGCCGAGGGAAAGTGAACCGAGTGCGTTCCTGTCCTTTTTCGGGTCCTTCATGGTGCAGGATCACCAAATCATTTCCCTCGGAGTAGCACGGGAAGTATCCGTAGACGACAGCCGCCTCAAGCCAGCCATTGGCCTGGGCCTCGTTCAGAAGTGAACGAAGGCGTGGACGCGCTTCCTCTTCAAGCATAGTTTGGTAAGTGTCACGATTTCCCTTAAGGCCCCACTGCCCGACAAATAGCGCACGTTCGTCGAGCATGCCCAGATAGTCGGCTAAAGCGATCCCTTTCACCACCCGGCTCCCCCAGAACGGCGGAGTAGGGATCACATTGTCGGAAACAATGTCGCTGCGCTCAGTGCTGTTGACTTCATCAATGTCACGGTTGACCTTTTTCACCTTGCGCTTGCGAAGTTCGGGGAGTTGCGCTTCCATGTCACCACGTTTAATGGCCATCATGGTGTCCATGAGGGCAAGCCCTTCAAAGGCGTCCTTGGCATAACGCACGGTCCCTGGGAACTGTGAACTCAAATCCTCTTCGACAAATGCGCGAGTCAGAGCTGCCCCACCTAAAATCACCGGCCATTTCTCTGCCAGCCCTTGCTTATTCAACTCTTCAAGGTTTTCACGCATAACAACCGTGCTTTTCACTAAAAGACCTGAAAGACCAATAACGTCTACTTCATTTTCTTGGGCAGCAGAAATGATCGCGCTGATCGGCTGTTTAATTCCAATATTCACTGTCGCGAAACCATTATTCGTCAATATAATGTCAACTAAGTTTTTGCCGATGTCGTGAACATCGCCTTTCACCGTGGCGAGGAGAATTTTCCCCCTACCTGCATCGGATTCAACTTTCTCCATGTAAGGCTCCAGATACGCCACGGCCTTTTTCATTACCTCTGCCGACTGCAGAACAAAGGGCAGCTGCATTTCCCCAGCCCCGAAAAGCTCACCCACAGTTTTCATTCCGGCAAGCAAAAATGTGTTAATGATTTCGAGTGGCTTAATTCCTTGAGCCATAGCTTCATCGAGATCAGACTCAAGCCCCTTTGCCTCTCCGTCAATAATTCTTTGGGGAAGCCGTTCATCCATCGGCAGTAAAGCCAGCTCCTCGACTACCGAGAGTCGGCGGGCCGAAGTTTCTGCATTCTCAAACAGTTCCAAGAATTTTTGTAGGGGGTCATAGGTAATTTCACCCTGATCGTTGTACTCCCTACGGTCATAAATCAGATCTAATGCAACATTTCGTTGTTCTTCGGGAATGCGCGCGAGAGGCATAATCTTCGAAGGGTGCGCAATTGCCGAAGTCAGGCCAGCGACAACGGCCTCATGCAGGAATATTGAATTCAGCACAATGCGGGCTTGTGGTTTAAGTCCAAATGAAATATTACTTATTCCCAGGGTCGTTTGAACGCGAGGAAACTCAGCAGTGAGAGTGCGAATCGCTTGCAGTGTTTCCACACCATCACGCCTGGTTTCTTCTTGTCCGGTTGCGATCGGGAAAGTTAATGTGTCCACCAAAATATCGGAGACATTGAGTGACCAATTCTGTGTCAGATCATTGATCAGGCGTCGTGCAACCTGCACTTTCCAGTCAGCGGTACGTGCTTGACCCTCTTCATCAATCGTGAGGGCAACAACTGCTGCTCCATGTTCTTTGACCAACGGCATGATTCGGGCGTAACGTGACTCAGGGCCGTCACCGTCTTCAAAGTTGACCGAGTTGACCAATGAGCGACCACCAAGGCGCTCAAGCCCGGCTTGTAAAACTTCTGGTTCGGTGGAGTCAAGCATGATCGGCAAGGTCGATGCTGTTGCCAACATTGAGGCCAAATGTGACATGTCGGCGACACCGTCACGTCCCACGTAATCAACGCTGAGGTCAAGCATGTGGGCGCCATCGCGGATCTGCTCCTTAGCAATATCCACGCACGCTTGCCAGTCGTCAGCCAGAAGCGCCTCACGGAAAGCTTTTGAACCGTTTGCATTAGCGCGCTCACCGATCGCAAGGTAGGTCAGATCCTGGCGAAATGGAACTTGTTGGTACAGCGAGGCTGCACCAGGTTCATCAATGCGGGTACGACTTCGTTGAGCAGGGGGCACGACAAAAGCATCTTTGATGGCTTTAATGTGCGCCGGAGTTGTTCCGCAACAGCCACCCACGAGAGAGACACCGAATTCAGCGTTGAAGTCAATTAGCGACTGAGCAAGCTCATCAGGACTGAGGTCATAGACGGCGCCCTTGGGTCCCAACACTGGCAGACCCGCATTGGGCATGCAGGACAACTTGAGATCTGTGCGTTGAGACAGAGTTCGCAAGTGCTCACTCATTTCGGTCGGTCCTGTCGCACAGTTCAAACCGATTACGTCAACGTCGTGTGGCTCAAGTGCACTCAGAGCAGCACCAATCTCTGAGCCCATCAACATTGTGCCGTTGGTTTCAATTGTTACCGAGGCAATGACAACAATGTCGCGGGCCGGCTCCGTCGCTTCAATAGCTTCACGAGCACCATTGATTGCTGCCTTAGCCTGCAAAAGATCTTGCGTTGTTTCGATGAGCAGGGCATCTA
>CAMCYV010000153.1 GCA_945885645.1 Bifidobacterium breve
CCGAAGGCCACGTCACCGGGAATCTTCACCGCGGGAACCCACCACGCCTGGCCCATGTTTCCCAACCGGGCACCGGCCCGCATTGCCATAAGCAGTCCGTCACCAGTGTTGGTGGGAACCGAGGTTGGTGCGGTCATTGGGCCACGCAAGAATTCCTTAACGAGTTCGTTGTTCCACTCGAAGCCGCCGGTTGCCAAGATGACACCGCGGCGCGCATACACGGTTTGTTCAACGCCGTTGACCACGATCTGGACACCCGTGACTCGACCGTTTTCGACAATGAGTTCTGTTGCGGTGGCTTCGAGAACGGGCTCAACACCGAGGTCGAGCAAAGCCTTGATGATCGGGCCAATGAGTGCACTGCCACAACCACGCAGGTCGTTGTCGACCCGTCGCTGCAGTTCATCGGGCTCGAGAAAACCTGCACCGCCGCCCAGTGTCGTGTCGGTGATTTTGAGGTGCGCTCCGCGTTTACTGCGACCCACCTTTTCTTGCCACGGGCCAAGGCTCGCGTAACTAAAAAGACCAGGGTCAAGGGAACGACCACCATGTGGCTTTCCGCCAGGGTTTTCTGGGTGGTAATCGGGGTAATTAGGCAGAAGGGAGAAGCGCAGTTCGGTGACTTCTTCGAGCCACTGGATGGTGGCGCGGCCGTTGTCGACAAATGTTTGCGCGAGAGAGGGATCCATGCGTCCAAGTGAAAGTGAATTCAAATAGTTGACGGCATCTTCGCGAGAGTCAACGATTCCTTCAGCATCTTGAAGGTGGTTCTGTGGAACCCACGTGACGCCACCGGAGATTGCGGTTGAGCCACCGAGAAGGTTGGCCTTTTCATAGAGTCCAACGTCGGCGCCCGCTAGTGCGGCGCTGAGTGCGGCCGTGAGACCTGCTGCCCCAGTGCCCAGAACAACAACGTCTTTCTCGACAATGGATTGCATAGGGAGAATCTACCGTTAGAGTCATGTCCTTGTAGAGCAACGTCTTGAACGTGAAAATGTGAAAAGGAGTGGCCATGTCCATTGAAGGTCTTCTCATTGAAATGCAAAGTGACATTCTTCGCATCACTTTCAACCGACCCGATCGGCTAAACTCACTGTCCGCTGAAATCGTGCATGTTGTAGCTGACACCATTGACGCAGCACCTGCTCAAGGTGCGCGGGTAGTTGTTCTCACAGGAGCCGGCCGGGCATTTAGCTCGGGCGCGGATGTTGGTGCCGATGGCGCTCCCCCCGGATTAGACACCCTGGATGCCGGCAACCGATTAGTCACATCAATCACCCTTTCGCCCACTCCGGTGGTTGCCGCGGTAAACGGAATTGCGGCAGGTATCGGCTGCTCAATCGCACTTGCGGCCGACCTCGCGATCGCATCAGAGTCCGCTGGATTCATGCTCGCATTCACCAAAATCGGACTCATGCCAGACGGTGGGGCATCGTTGTTCGTGCCAGTGGCTGCGGGTCGGGCTCGAGCAATGCGGATGGCTCTCCTCGCCGAGAAAATCAGTGCGAAAACGGCTGCCGACTGGGGTTTAATCGCTGAAGTAGCGCCCGATTCAGAGTTTGAGGCCGCCGTAGAGTCAGTCGTCACACAGCTGGCGAGCGGCCCGCCACTTGCCTTAGCCGCCACCAAGCGGGTGCTTAATGCCGCAACGCTCTCGTTGCTCGCTGGCGTTCTGCAGGCCGAGCGAGACGGCCAGGAACCGCTCCTGACAAGCGTTGATTTCGCCGAAGGAATGGCAGCATTCCAGGAGAAGCGAAAGGCCCAATTTAAGGGGTTGTAGGGTTGGGTATTCCGGGAATGCCCGGACATTTATAACGATAAACCACTAAAATCTAACTAGTTGATTTCCGGTGCCGAATAGCCCGGATCCCCTTATTGAAGGAGCACATCTGATGGGAAAGCTTGACGGAATGGTCGCAGTTGTTACTGCCAGCACGCGCAGCATTGGTCTTGGAATTGCCAAGGCTTATTTGGACGAAGGCGCAAAAGTTGTACTCAGTGGACGAAACGCAGAAAAGGGTGCCGCTGCAGTGGCCGAATTAGGTGGCAGCCCTAACGTCCACTTCATCGCATGTGATGCAACCAAGCAAGCAGATGTTGAAGCACTCGTCGACGGCACGGTTAAGCACTTTGGTCGGGTCGATATCGCGGTATTCAACGCCGGTGGCGTTGCCGCGACTTCAATGCTCGCTGACTTCAGTGATGAAGAATGGCAGTATGAATTGAATTTCAACCTCAATCATTGCTTCTGGGGTACCCGCCGGGCAATCAAGTACATGGCTCCGCAAAACTTTGGTCGGATCATCAACATGTCATCGATGTTCGGCAAAATCACCACAATTGGTGTCGCCGGTTACATCACCAACAAGGCCGCAATCATTGGGTTCTCCAAGGCAGCAGCACACGAAGTAGGCATGTCGGGCATCACGGTCAACGCTGTGTGTCCCGGTTTCGTCGAGACCGACATGTTCTTTGAGACCGGACCTGCAACCGTTGCGGCCATGGGACTCCCAGATCTCGATGCTCTTGCAGCCATCATGTACAACCCGACAGCAATCAAGCGACCCAACACGGTTGAAGAAGTTGCTGCAATGTGCACACTGCTCGCTTCCAAAGAAGGTGGCGGCATGACAGGTGGCTCATTCAACGTTGATGGCGGCGCTTCGCCTTACTAATCGGCGATTTTGCTAGTGCAATAAATTCTTGTTGCACACATTCAACGTAAGGGTGGTTGCATGTCCTATTTCTCGTCCGTGGATCAGTGGTTTGAGGGTCGCACTGCGATTGTCACCGGTGGTTCCGCGGGGATGGGGCGCGCAATCGCACTCGCTTTCTCTGCTGCCGGCAGCCGCGTAATTGTCACTGATATCGCGGATGCCGGCGGCGAGGAAACCGCTGCACTCATTCGTTCGGCCGGCGGCGAAGCCAAATTCGTGCACGCCGATGTTTCCAAAAGCCAAGATGTTCAAGCCATGGTTTCGGGTTGTGTTGATGCCTACGGCGGCCTTGACTTCGCCGTAAATGCAGCGGCCATTGAGTTTGAGGTGGATCTTCTCGCTGATCTGCCCGACGAACATTGGAATCGAATGCTCGATGTAAACCTAAAGTCAGTATTCCTCTGCATGAAATACGAAATCCGCGCGATGCTCGCGGCCGGCAACGGTGGCGCAATTGTCAATATTGCTTCCACCAGTTCCTATCGGCCACAACCGCACCAGTCCGCCTACACGGCCAGCAAGTTCGGTGTGCTCGGATTAACAAAGTCCGCCGCACTCGACTACGCGCCGCAGGGCATCAGAATTAATGCAATCTGCCCAGGTTCGATCGACACCCCAATGTTGCGCAATGCAATTGAACGGCGCGGCCGCGACCCACAGGAAGTGGCTAACCGACTTTCCTTGATCGGTCGTTTTGGGACCCCCGAGGAAATCGCGTCGGCCGCGCTGTGGCTGTGTTCAAACGCTGCGGGATTCACAATCGGCCATGCACTCGCCGTTGACGGTGGCTATTTGTCGCGATAGCGCTTGCCGGTGCTGGTTAACAACTACTTCGAGTAGTCGTAAAACCCGCGCCCACTCTTGCGGCCATACATTCCAGCCTCAACATGGCGTTTCAACAATGCTGGGGGAGCGAAGCGCAGTTCAAGGTGCTCGGCATAGAGGCTTTGTGAAACCAGCAACATGGTGTCAAGACCGATCATGTCGCACAATTTCAGTGGGCCCATCGGCATTCCGCACCCGGCGACCATTCCTTCGTCAATGTCTTCTTTAGAGGCAACACCATTCTCGAGCGAGCGGATCGCATCCAACAGATATGGCACCAGAATCGCGTTGACAACAAAACCGGATCGGTCTTGAGCGCGAATGACTTTCTTGCCCAGTACATCAGCGCAGAATGCATGGGTTGCGTCTGCGACCGCGGGATCGGTTTGAAGGCAAGAGATGACTTCAACCAATTGCATTACGGGGACCGGATTGAAATAGTGCGTACCCAGAACGCGCTCGGGGTGGGTGCTCGCTGCTGCAATTTGAGCAACCGGAATAGAAGAAGTGTTGGTCGTAATGATTGCTTCAGGGCTTAG
>CAMCYV010000154.1 GCA_945885645.1 Bifidobacterium breve
GGTGGGGAACTTGTTTTTGACGAAAGCTACGCGGGAAACCCGCTGGTTAATGCACTGTGCGTCGGTTCGATGAAGCATGAAGATATTCACCTGGCCAGCGCTAAGGGTGTCGGTAACCTTGTCGTGCTTTACGGCGCCCGTACCGGTGGCGACGGAATCGGTGGCGTGTCAGTGCTCGCATCAGAGACATTTGATGCCGACGGCCCAGCCAAGCGACCCAGTGTTCAGGTGGGCGATCCTTTCATGGAAAAACTCTTGATCGAAGCAACCCTGGAAGTGCTGCACGCTGGACTAGTTGAAGGTATTCAAGATCTTGGTGGAGCGGGTATTTCTTGCGCGACCAGTGAACTGGCATCCAATGGTGAGGGCGGCATGCACGTCTATCTGGATCACGTTCCGTTGCGTGACGCATCACTCTCACCGGAAGAAATCTTGATGAGTGAATCACAGGAACGTATGTGCGCTGTCGTGACTCCAAAGAAGATCGACAAATTCATGGCATTGTGCAAAAAATGGGATGTCGAAGCTGTCGTTATTGGTGAAGTCACCGACACGGGTCGCTTAGTAATTGAATGGCACGGCGAGGTGATCGTTGACGTCCCACCTCGGTCGGTTGCCCATGACGGTCCCGTGTACGAACGCCCTTTCCACCGCCCGAGCTGGCAGGACGCCTTGCAGGCCGACGCGCCAACCCCCGAGCGCCTTCCTCGCCCATCAACGCCTGAGGGCATCAAGCAAATTTTGATGGACTTGATTTCTTCACCGAATCTGGCATCAAAGAGTTGGGTCACTTCGCAGTACGACCGTTATGTCATGGGGAACACAGTTCTGGCCCAACCAGAAGACGCCGGCATGATTCGCATTGATGAGGAAACTGGACTTGGTGTCGCGATCTCAACCGACTGTAATTCTCGCTTTGCCAAACTTGATCCCTATGCGGGCGCGCAATTGGCACTGGTGGAGTCCTACCGAAACATAAGTGTTGCGGGAGCAAAACCACTCGCGGTTACCAATTGTTTGAACTTCGGATCACCCGAGGACCCCGAAGTCATGTGGCAATTTGCCCAGGCGACCACCGGATTGGCCGATGCTTGTCTTGAACTTGGTATTCCTGTGACGGGTGGCAACGTTTCTTTCTACAACCAAACGGGCGACACCCCGATTAACCCAACCCCGGTGGTCGGTGTTCTTGGAGTAATTGACGACGTTGATCGCCGCACCCCGATGGCTTGGGACGAAGACGGTGACTTGATTTACATTCTGGGTGAGACGTTTGACGAATTCGCAGGGAGTGAATGGGCGCACCTTCAGGGCCACCTCGGCGGACTCCCACCCAAAGTCAATTTCTCGATGGAACGACTGCTCAGTGAGATCATGGTTGCGGCTTCCCGCGACGGCATGATCACCGCGGCCCACGACGTTTCCGACGGTGGAGTTGGAGTTGCCATAACCGAGATGGCGCTGCGTGCAAATAAGGGCGCCCGATTCTGGATCCCGGACAACATAGATCCATTTGTATTCCTATTCTCCGAAAGCACCGCTCGAGCAATTGCGGTGATTGCCCGAACCGAGGAACTCCGTTTCACTGAAATGTGCGCGGCGCGAGGGATGAGTGCAACCCGTTTTGGTGTCGTGGATTCAGGGCTTGGTGCTGACAGTGGGTATCCGGGTGAGCAGGTAATAGTTGTCGATTCACTGTTCACTTTTACAATTGAGGCATTGCGCGAGGCCAATGAAGCGACACTCCCCGCACTTTTTGGGGGCTAGCCGTGCTGAGCCCTGCTGAACGATTACTCCTTGAGTCGATTGCGAGTCAAGTCGATCAGGTTGACAAGGACAACACCAGATTGGCGGTGAAAGCGATCCTGCGTGAGCTCACCGAGATTGCACCCGGCCGCAGTGTTGAATTGCGGGTCCCACCATTTGCCGCAACCCAGATAGTTGAGGGCCACACCCACCGCAGGGGAACCCCAGCAGCGGTTGTTGAACTCAACGCCGTGACCTTGTGTCAACTTGCGATCGGGCTTTACACGTGGGCCGAGCTGTTCAGCGAAGGTGTGATCCTTGCGAGTGGTGAGCGCTCAGATCTGAGTTTGTTGTTCCCACTTACCTTCTGATGTCTTTTTGTGCGTAGACTGATGAGGTGCCACGCGGTGACGGTCTTCTGAACCACAACCTCCTCTCCGAGGATCTCGGACCCCAAGACGCATGCGGTGTTTTTGGCGTGTGGGCCCCTGGCGAAGAAGTATCAAAACTCACGTATTTTGGGCTTTATGCGTTGCAACACCGTGGTCAAGAATCAGCCGGCATCGCGGTCAGTGATGGTTCCCGGATTGTGGTTTTCAAAGACATGGGTTTGGTTTCCCAAGTCTTTAATGAAGGCGCACTTGAGTCGCTCCAAGGCCATTTGGCAATCGGGCACACGCGCTACTCCACAACGGGTGCAAGTATTTGGGAGAACGCTCAGCCAACATTTCGAACAACGGCCACCGGCCATTTGGCCTTGGGACACAACGGCAATCTGACAAATACAGGTGAGTTGCGAAAGCGGATCGCTGAGTTGCACAGTGGGTCGGGGGAACTGCCATTCAACGCGACCATGGCGGCGACCACAGACACTGAGATATTGACCGCGCTACTTGCCGCCCATCCTGATCTTTCCCTCGAAGAGGCAGCAATCAAAGAGCTCCCTTCCGTTAAGGGAGCCTTTTCTTTGGTATTCATGGATGACAATTCGCTCTATGCTGCTCGGGATCCACAGGGAATCAGGCCGCTGGTGCTTGGTCGGCTTGAGAACGGCTGGGTTGTTGCTAGTGAGTCAGCGGCCCTAGACATAGTCGGAGCCTCGATTGTTCGCGAGGTTGAGCCCGGTGAACTAATCGTTGTGGATTCACAAGGACTACGTACCCACCGATTTGCACCCGCGGAACCAAAAGGCTGTCTATTTGAATACGTGTATTTGGCCCGCCCCGATACTTCGATTGCCCAACGTTCAGTGCAGGCAACACGCGTTGACACCGGGCGTCGCCTCGCGAGGGAGCATCCCGTTGAGGCTGATCTCGTTATCCCCGTTCCGGAGTCTGGTCGCTATGCCGCAATCGGTTACGCCCAAGAATCTGGAATCCCGTTCGCTGAGGGACTCGTTAAGAATTCGTATGTCGGTCGGACTTTTATTCAACCCTCGCAAACGATTCGCCAGCTGGGTATCCGGCTGAAGTTGAACCCACTCAAGGAAGTAATCGCAGGTCAAAGACTGATCGTCGTCGACGACTCGATTGTCCGCGGAAACACGCAACGCGCATTGGTACGCATGTTGCGTGAAGCAGGTGCGCTTGAAGTTCACGTCCGAATTTCTAGCCCACCGGTTAAGTGGCCGTGTTTCTACGGAATCGATTTTGCAACGAGAGCAGAACTCATTGCAAACGGCTTGAGTGTTGACGAGATTTGCGCATCAATTGGAGCGGATTCACTCGCATTCATTGAACTTGATGCGCTCATCGAGGCAACCCAGATTCCTAAAAACAATCTATGTCGGGCCTGCTTTGACGGGGTTTATCCCGTTGAACTCTCGGAAGAGCACAAAGTGAACCTCGAGATATTTGAAGGAATTGAACGCAGGGTCTCCGAATCCGAGCTCCTGCTGGTTGACCCATTAGCCCTTGACGCACTTAATCGCCCATGACTCAGCAGGGCGCAACGTATGCGCAGGCGGGTGTTGATGTCGAGTCCGGTGAGCGTGCCGTCGAGCTTATGCGGGCATCGATCACGGCAAGCACTCGACCTGAAGTAGTTGGGGACTTCGGCGGATTCGCTGGACTTTTTGACATTTCAGCTGCCAAGAACATGCGTAAGCCTCTACTGGCAACGTCAACCGATGGTGTGGGAACCAAGATTGCAGTTGCGCGAGCACTCGACATTCACCACACGGTTGGGTTGGACTTGGTAGCAATGGTGGTTGACGATCTGGTTGTTTGTGGCGCTGAACCATTATTTATGACCGACTACATCGCGGTTGGTTCAGTCAACCCCGAACGTGTTGCCAGCATTGTGTCGGGAATTGCACGCGGGTG
>CAMCYV010000155.1 GCA_945885645.1 Bifidobacterium breve
CCAATTGAGTCCCTGGCTGAGGTGATTGAGCGAGAACCTGTCCTGGTGATGAAATTGAAGACGCTTGTTCCACAACCTGCACTTCGAATCCAGCTTGAGCCAAATCACTTCGGGCTTGGGCTTCTGTTGCGCCCGTTACATTAGGCACCTCGACTAAACCGGATGACACCACAATATCAACGGAGCTACCTGCAGCGACCTGGGTACCCTCACCGGGATTTTGTTCAAGTACGTAACCACCAGGTTGATTAGAGTCACTCTCCGTAATTGCGCCAAGTACTAATCCGAAATCAGAAAGAGCAACCCGAACGTCGTCAAGTGTTGTAAGTCCTACTAGTTGCGGAACAGTAGATTGTTCACGCCCTGTTGACACAGTTACATTGACCGCTTGCCCTTGCTCTATTCCTTCCCCGGCTGCAGGCTGCTGGGCGATGATTGTTCCTTCAGGTCGCTCAGAGATCTCGGGTGTTTGGGCACCAATACGCAATTCGTATTCAGCCAATGTTTCGGCAGCCTGCTCAATTGTGAGACCGTCAAGGCTGGGAACCGTAACGACATTACCGCCGTCACTTCCTATGAGGAATCTGCCAATAACGACGGCACCGATGATTGCCGCACCGATCGCAATAAGTGAAAGGATCCAAAAGACTCCACTGCTGCGCCCTTTACGGCTATTACTGGAGACTTTTCTGTTTTCAGTGTTAATACCTGATGCATCTATAGGTGTCATCATCGCTGTTTGGTCGGCAACAATCGTTGGTATTGCTGCAGTTACGGGGGAACCAGCGATGGCCCGTTCCACGTCTGCGCGGAAGTCACTCGCGCTTTGATAACGGTCATCAGCACGTTTTGCGAGCGCCCTCATTACGACAGCATCAATTTCAGGTGAAACCCCAGGATCGATCGTGGAGGGGATTGCAGGCATTTCACTCACATGCTGATAGGCAATTGCGACAGCGGAGTCGCCAGTGAACGGCGCCCTACCGGTGAGTAGTTCAAACAGCACGACACCTGTTGAATACAAATCACTTCGTGCGTCAACAACTTCACCGCGTGCTTGTTCCGGAGATAAATACTGTGCTGTCCCCATGACAGCCGATGCCGACGTCATGGTGGAAGAAACATCGTTGATCGCGCGAGCAATGCCGAAGTCCATGACTTTTACATCACCGGTACGAGTGAGCATGACGTTTGCAGGTTTAATGTC
The DNA here is from genome assembly GCA_945885645.1 of Bifidobacterium breve. Classification (GTDB taxonomy): domain Bacteria; phylum Actinomycetota; class Actinomycetes; order S36-B12; family S36-B12; genus UBA4592. Next base: position 1,208 of record CAMCYV010000155.1, read on the forward strand.
GCGGTGAACGATTCCATGCCTATGTGCGTAATCCAATGCGGATAAAATTCCGGCAGTAATTTCTAATGCTCGTTCAGGCAGAAGTCGACGTCCACTGGCAACAATTTGTCGCAAGGTCATTCCGTCAACGAATTCCATAACTATGTAGGGAACAACTACGGCCGGTTCCCCGTTGTCACCTTCAGGGGAAAGTGTGTCTTGACCGGTGTCATAAACAGCAACAATATTTGGATGATTCAATGAAGCAGCACTTTGTGCCTCACGACGGAAACGGGCCTGAAAAGAGGGGTCTTTAGCGAGATCAGGGCGCAAAATCTTGATGGCAACCCGGCGACCCAAACGCAAGTCGCGGCCCTCATGGACCTCGGCCATGCCACCTCGGCCAATCACGGCACCAATTTCATACCGATCACCGAGCATGCGACCCTTTTCTTCTTCGCTCACGTGTCCTCCATACTTTCCATACTGCTCGTCCCAGATCATGTCACACTACGTGGCCATTCTGAGTTATCGTCCTAGCACCGCTTCCATCACAGCTTTAGCAATCGGCGCTGCCAACCCATTACCACTGATCTCAGCGACGCCACTTTCCTCAATAACAACAGCGACCGCGACTTTGGGAGCTGCCGCCGGGGCGAATGAAACAAACCAGGCAACAGAGGGTGAATCGTTGCCAGTCTGTGCGGTTCCCGTCTTGCCGGCCACCCGAACACCAGGGATCCTGGCGTTACTTCCCGTACCATTTTCCACCACATTAACCAACATTTCCGTTAACGAGAGTGAACTACTCGGTTTGAGGGCATCAGCAAATTGACTTGGGTCTGTTGTCTGCAAAATAGATAGATCAGGGCCACGAATTTCCTGAACCAAATATGGGTTCATGGTGCGACCACTGTTTCCCACGGAAGCCATCACCATGGCCATCTGTAATGCGGTTGCCCGAACATCAAACTGACCAATTGCCGAGAGGGCTGTTTGCGGTGCATCAGGATCCTGAGGGAACAGCGAAGTGGCCGCGCGCAAGGGAATCTCAAACCCGCTATTAAACCCAAATGCTTCGGACTGGTCACGAAGGGCAGCAGCACCCAGTTCATTGCCCAACCAAGCAAACGCGGTGTTGCATGAGATTGCGAGTGCTTCTCGTAGGGTGACTTTCCCGTCCGGGCCACACTCCTTGCCCGTCCAATTTCGCAACTCTTTCGTTGAATTGGGAAGCTGATAAGTCTTAGGACCAGGCAAAATAGAGTCCGCGGTAAAACGACCCGATGCTAAAGCTGCAGCGGCAACAACTACTTTGAATGTTGATCCGGGTGGATTAAGGGAAACAATGGGGCGGTTCAATAATGGCTTATCCGGATCGGCCTCAAGCTCGTCGTAATAGGTGCGAATATCTGCAGGATCATGACTGGAAAGTCGGTTAGGGTCAAAAGATGGCATCTGTACTGAGGCTAATATTCGCCCGGTTGCAGGTTCAATTGCGACAACCGCTCCCCGTTTACCTTCAAGGCCTTGGTAGGCAGCTTTCTGCGCCGCTGCATTGATAGTCGTTGTTACCGCACCGCCAACAGGTTGCCGCCCTGAAACTAATTGTTGTACGCGGTCTACCGCGAAGATGTCAGCCTTTCCGTTCAAGATTCGGTTCTCGGTGCGCTCTAACCCAGTGGCTCCGTAGACAAGGGAGTAGAACCCGGTGATCGGTGCGTATAGCGGCCCATTGCTGTACTTACGTAAATATGTCAGCGTGTTTCCGGTTTCAACCGAGCGAGCAACTGGATCCGAGGCAACTAAAATCGGTCCACGTTCACGGTCGTATTCGGCTAACAACACCCGTTGGTTCCCAGCCCGTGATCGATAATCACCAGCATTAATCACTTGAATCAAAGTCACATTTGCCAACAACGCAACAAAAAGCAAGGCGAAAACAAATGACAGCCTTCGAATCTGGCGACTCATGATTGTTTCATTCTCGGGACCACCTGTGTCATTGCATCATCAGGGGAGACCTTCGAGAGATCCGGTCGACGAGAGCGGTCTGAGATTCGAAGCAACAAAGCAAGGATTACCCAGTTTGCGATCAAACTTGACCCACCGTAGGAGAGAAAGGGTGTTGTCAAACCGGTAAGTGGCACCAGTCCGGTAACTCCACCAACAATGACAAATACTTGCAAAGCGAAAGTTATTGACAAACCAGCGGCAAGGAGCTGCCCAAAACCGTCACGGCAAATTATTGCGGTCCGTAATCCTCGTTCAATCAAAATTCCGTACAGCAACAAAATTGCAAAGATTCCCGTGATCCCTAGCTCTTCACCGAGGGCGGAAATTATGAAGTCGGTGCTTGCAAACGGGACAAGGTTGGGGAAGCCCTGACCCAGTCCAGCGCCCAAAATCCCGCCGTTCGCGAGCCCATAAATTGATTGCACGATTTGGTAACCCGATGTGTCTGCATACGTCCATGGATCAATCCATACGGTCACACGCGCTTGAACGTGACCAAATGTTGAGTAAGCGAAATACGCCCCACCAAGAAAAAGAAAGAATCCGATAAACAACCATGACCTTCTTTGGGTCGCGATGTAAAGCATCGATACGAACAAACCGAAGAAAAGAAGTGAGGTTCCAAGGTCACGTTGGAAAACGAGAACACCGAGAGAGATTGCCCAAGCAATCACGATCGGACCTAAGTCTTTAGCCCGCGGTAATCCAACACCTAAAACTTTGGTGCGTACCAGTGCAAGTGAGTCGCGAGTTTTCACCAAGTAGCCGGCAAAAAAAATAGTGAGTAAAATCTTTGCGATTTCCGCTGGCTGGAATGAGAACGTACCAACGCGAATCCACAAAGT
>CAMCYV010000156.1 GCA_945885645.1 Bifidobacterium breve
TGAGTAGGTGTTCCACCTAGGCCTGAAACCATGGTGCGGTAGTTGTATTTCATCAGCCCTAACCATGAGTGTTCGGCATCACCCGGTGCGCCCGGTAGGTCGTCATCACGCAGTGAATCTTCATAGCGAGCACCGGTTGCGCTTCCAACTTCTTCAAGGACGGCTGATGGGAAAACTTCGGATCCAAAAATAGTGGTGACATTTTCAGCCTTGATTTGATCAATGAGTCTGGCCACTTCAGAGGGAGAGGGGTCAGCAAAGTCATTGGGTTGAAGGGCGCCGATAACCGTCCAGCCATAGTTTTTCGCAAAATAGGCGTACGCGTCGTGGTAGGTCAGCAGTTTCAAGTTGCCGGCAGGGACACTCTGCTGGTCGGCTGCAACAGCCTCGCCAAGTTCGGTGGCCTGCTGCTCAAATGTGGCGAAATTGGCGGCGTAATCAGAAGCACAATCTGGGTCGAGCTCACTGAGTTGGTCGCGAATCACCCCGGCGTATTTGATTGCATAACTAGGGTCAGTCCACAAATGGGGATTGGGCTTGCCTTCTTCTTTCGGGAAGGAAAAGTCAAAGATGTAGTCGGCCTCAGGGAGCACCAGCGTCCCGATCTCAACTATTTGAGTGGAGTCCTTTTTATTGGTCTGGGCCATGTCAATTGTTGGATCCTCAAGTTTGAGGCCATTCACCAGGATCAGATCCGCCTTGCTGAGTAACTCGGCAACGGCAGGGGAAGGCTCAAACGTGTGGCTATTTGTCCCCTCGGGCACGATCCCCTCGATCCGAGCGCAGTCCCCGGCGATTGAAGCGGCGATTGAGGTAATTGGGGAGACTGTTGTGGCGATCAGGGGGCGGGTGTCACTCTCACCGGCTGAATCGGTGCCCGAGCCTGATGAACAGGCTGCCAAGGAAAGCATGAGGGCCGCGGCAAGGGTTACAGATCTGGTGAGCGTCATGGCCACAATGTTAATGCTTATTTCTCTTATTGCAAGTTATTCGCAATTGCAGGTTTCCTGCGAATATGCTCTGCTCAGGGACTCAGCGGGCATAAAGCCGGATGATTTTGTCATCGGATGGCCGAGGCTCCCCCCTCCCATCCGTATTGCTGGTGATCACCCATAGCGAGCCATCAGGGGCCACGCCAATTGAGCGCAAGCGCCCCGCATCACCGATATCCCATGACTTAGCTTTCCGGGCCGTATCCCCCTTGATCGGGACCTGCCAGAGTCGTTCCCCGCGCAGGCTAGCCACATAAACAACATCATTTTTAATTGCGATGCCACTGGGTGAGGCAGTTGAGGTAGGCGACCAAACAGTCTTGGGGTTAATAAATCGTGAACCTTGGCCGCGCCCTTCAACCTCTGGCCACCCGTAGTTTCCACCCGGAACCAACAGGTTCAATTCATCTGCATCGCGTTCACCGAACTCGCTGGCCCACACGCGACCCTTGCTATCCAGGGCAAGACCCTGCACATTGCGGTGTCCCGAAGTGAATACGGGCGAACCTGCTGCAGGGTTACCCGCGGCCGGTCGACCATTGAAATCCACCCGCAGCACCTTGCCGGCGAGTGAAGTGCGGTCCTGTGCAAGTTGTGGGTCACCGGCATCACCGGTTGCGATGTAGAGCGTTTCATCTGCTCCAACAAGTAAGCGCCCGCCATTGTGATAAGTCTGCTTAGGAATTCCGGTAACAATAGTTTTCTGTGCGCCTAAACGTTTCCCGCCATTGAGTAGTGGTATTCGCACCACCCGGTTATCTGTGCGTGAAGTGAGGTAAGCGAAAAGAACCGGGGTGCTACTGCCTTTCGGGGTAGCCACCGCAATTCCCAGAAGACCACCTTCACCTTCGGGAACAACACCATTAATACGACCAAGGGTCGTGACATTAGATCCCGCACGACCACTTGGATCTATCCGTTTAATCACCCCGGTATCTCGCTCACTCACCAATGCCGAACCATCGGGGAGAAAAGCCAGTCCCCACGGTGTTTCAAGTCCTGATGCCACTACCCGCTGCACACTGAGGGATGGGTAGGTCGAGGCACTTGCAACCGCCGGTGTTCCCACAACAAGACCGAAGGCAAGTACGAAGCAAAGACGTAAAGTGATGACTTTTCGAGGCGCGCGCATGACCCCATTATGGGCAGATTTCCCCTGAATTCGCATCTTGAGTTTTCCTGCGGCCGACGTAGCCTCACCCGAAATTGCCGGCAACTAGAATGTGCTCCGTGGACAGGTACGGGCGTGGATAGATACATCGTCACCTTGCGCTGCGTGGATGCCCCCGGCGTTATTCACGCAATGGCTTCGGCGCTTCTCAAAGCCAAGGGCAATATTTTGGAGCAAGCCCAATTCACCGATGAAGCAACGGGCAAATTCTCAATGCGCACCCGGTTTGAATCACCGCTTACACAAATCGAGGAAGTGCGGGCGCTGCTCAACACCGAAGTGAACAGATTTGATCCGATTATCACTCTTCGCCGCGAAGATGAACGGCGTCGCGCATTGATCATGGTTTCTCAACAGGATCACTGTCTTGCAGACCTGCTTTACCGACACGCCAATGGTGAACTTCCCATTGACATTCCGGTTATCGTTTCGAATCATGAAAATTGCCGTGCACTCGCAAACCAGTACAACATTCCCTTTGCCTACATCCCGGTAACCCCTTCCAATAAATCCGATGCAGAACGTGAATTGATGGATTTAGTCGATGAGCATTCGGTAGACGTCGTGATTCTTGCGCGCTACATGCAGATTCTTTCCAATGACTTCTGCTCAACCTTGGAAGGTCGGATCATCAACATTCACCACTCGTTCCTGCCTGGGTTTAAAGGTGCCCGCCCGTATCAGCAGGCTTACGACCGTGGCGTGAAACTCATTGGGGCAACAGCACATTTTGTCACCGCGGATCTGGATGAAGGCCCAATCATTGAACAGGACGTACATCGGGTCCAGCACAACCACAACGCCTTTGATTTAGCTGAAATTGGCCGCGACGTTGAGCGGCGAGTACTTGCTCGAGCAGTGCGCCTCTACTCCGAGGATCGAGTCCTACTCGATGACCAGCGCACCGTAATCTTCGCTTGAAGGCGACTACGGCAGACTATGCACATGGAGACCACTACCGGAGATTCAGAGCACCAGTGGACCCTTCTCACGAACCACGGGCGCATTCTGTTGATCATTGCGCGGGATCAGGAATTGAGAATCCGCGATGTTGCACTGGCTGCTGGAGTTACCGAGCGACGGGCGCAGTCAATCATTGTTGACTTGGAGCAAGCGGGCTACATAAGTAAAAAGCGTGAAGGTCGTCGCAATGTTTACTCGGTAAACCGCAAACGTCCATTTCGCCACCCCGCTGAATCAGGTCACAAAGTCGGGGAATTGATTGACCTTTTCGCTAATCCAATTGATTAATCCGATTGAGTGAGCGCTAACGGTTGCGCGAAGTCTGCACGAGCCTTACGGCGGTGATGACAAGGAGTATCGCGAAAAGAATCGTAGAAACTTGATCAGACATCACCATGGCGAGTTGAGCACCGATCAGTGCCGTGGGGATACCCGCCAAACCGATTTTCAAAGCTACGGGAATGTCGATGTTTTCATTGCGGAAATTGCGCCAGCTGCCAGCAGTCCCCGCAATCAGTGCGATAAGCAAACTCGTACCTTTTGCAACTGGTGCAGCGGCGCCAAAGACGAGAATGAGCACGGGAACCAAAATTATCCCGCCACCAACACCTAAGAGTCCGGCAATTCCACCGGCGAGAACACCCAGCGCAATCAGGAGGATTGCCGTCGCAGGTGTCAGTGCTAACTCTTCAGAATTAACCGGGATGTCAACAAAGAGCCAGATCGCGGTGATCAGCAAGAGCACACTGAAAAAACGCGCTAACCACACATTGCTGATCGAGCTCAACAGTTTGGTTCCTAATACTGCGCCCAGGATGCTGCCCACACCTAGGAAAAGCGCATAGCCCAAGTTGATAGAACCGTGGAATCCAAATCCGATAACGCCGGCTGCCGCAATCGGCAT
>CAMCYV010000157.1 GCA_945885645.1 Bifidobacterium breve
ACTCCGGCCTCAAGCACGCGCGAACCCTCACCGATATCGGCCAGGCCAACGATTCGTGCAGCATCTTTTGGATAGACAACGGTAGCGCCTCTGGGCATTGACAGTACGTAGTCGTCTAGTGCCGGGCGCAAAACTTGATATGCGATAGCACGATCGCTATTGATGATGATTCCTTCACTACTTCCAATCATGTCGTTATGAGCAAGCTGGCCACGATGACTATGAAAAATAAGGTCCTCTTTTAGCGTAATGGTGTATTTATTGCCTTTTGCATCAATGAGCTGGACGAGATCACCCGAACAAAGAGGTCCCCTGGGCCGGGCACCCACACTGACACCTTCGCGTGGCGCTGGCGGGTGAACTGGACGTTTGGGCATACCCGGACTTTATCGGCGCAAGACATTTGTTCGTGGACCGCGTCGCAAGCTTGGTTCAGCGATACGGGTGCGTTAGGCAACTAGGCTCGTGATGTGTTTCCCACTTCTCTCTCACCCTCGCGCAGCGCAGATTACCAACAATGCCCACTGCTTTATCGTTTCAAGACGATTGACCAGTTGCCCGAGGAGCCTTCGATAGCAGCGGTACGAGGAACGCTGATCCATTCAGTTTTGGAGAATATCTTCGATGCCCCGGCCGGAAAGCGCACCTATGACCTTGCCGTCTCACTGTTTTATTCGGCACTTGAGACGCTTGCGGAAAGCAAACCCGCAGAGGCCGCCCTGATTTACGGTGATTCTGTTGGATCACAGGCCCCGAGTTCAGTCAGTGCGGAAATGGTTGAGAGAACGATGGCACCGGTTCGGCCCCTGTTAGAAACCTATTTCGCCATGGAAGATCCAAATCGCCTTGAACCACATGCCCGGGAACTCGCCATGAGCGTCGAACTCGATGAGGGTTTCGAAATTCGGGGGTTCATCGATCGAGTTGATCGGACCCCATCCGGGGATATTCGAATTGTTGACTACAAAAGTGGGAAAGCGCCGTCTCCCTTGTACGCTGAAAAGGCTATGTTTCAGATGCGTTTCTATGGTTTAGCTTGGTGGCGCATGAATGGCGAGATTCCACGAATGTTGCAGCTCATGTATTTAGGTAATGGACAGTTTCTCAGATATGAGCCCACCCAGACTGACCTAGTAGTTACTGAAAAAAAGATTTTGGCACTGCGAAGTGCTATTGCGCACAGTGCAGATCAGCAGTCGTTTCCGCCCAACCCCTCGAAACTGTGCGGTTGGTGTTCGTTTAAGCCAATCTGCCCCGCATTTGGTGGGACTCCCCCACCAATTCCCGAGCAGAGCCTGTGGACCTCGGGGAGCTCACTGGTTGAAGATTCCATCAAGGCCGCATTGGAGTCAGTCACAAACGAGCTTCCATAGTGATTCGACGTCCTGGCCAACAAGAGTTTGCAGAACCACTGCACCTTCAACATCAATGGATGCCATGTGCTCGACCGCAACAACTTTGGCACCGGCTTTCACAGCGGACAATGTCCCGGTTGGAGAGTCCTCAATTGCAAGACATTCTTCGATGGGGACACCCACACTGATCGCCGCACGAAGATAAGGCTCAGGGTGTGGCTTCGAATTTTCCACTTCATCACCCGCAATTGAATGACTAAAATCTCCCACACTCGCGGTCATGCGCGCCATAACTGAATCCACTACCGCTCGCCAGGTTGCGGTGACAATCACCGTAGGTATTTGGAGTTGATGTGCCTGCGCAACGAGGGCTTGAGCTCCTGGCCGCCATTCGACTTCCTCCGTTAAAAAAAGTTGGGCAACGGCATTCAAGAGTTCATTGCCAATGACCTTGGAACTCGCTGCACCATTGGTCCTGTCTTCCATATATGTGGCAACACGCTCTAAAGGTCCACCCAGGCAATGTTCCTGATCAGCTTGAGTCCACGAGTAGCCATATTGGTCCATTACCCGCCGCTCCGCCATGAGCCAGAGCCGCTCAGATTCCAGCAATGTGCCATCGAGGTCGAGCAAGAGAGCCTTGGGTTTGGTCACACGCAACCCTAATGCAAGAGTAGGTGGGTGAACTCAGGGTTAGCGTTCCGGTACGCACAGGGAAGTAATCCCACCCTGCCCACAATTATTCTCTTACACGGACTCTCCCAACAATCTGATTTTTGGATCCCTGTAGTTGATGCGCTGGGGAGTGAGTACAGCACCGTATCCGTTGATCTACGAGGCCACGGCGAGTCCAGAATTATGCCTCCCGATTATCGAATAACACGGGTGGCTCAAGACTGCATTGATCTCATGAACGAAATATCAGTCGGCAGCGTTTGTGTTGTCGGCCATTCGTGGGGCGCCTCTGTTGCCCTCAACATTGCCGCGCAGGGATCGCTACACCCGCTTCGCGTCGAAAGTTGTGTTCTCATCGACGGTGGGGCGTTCGCCCCTGCCAATATTATTGACGGCGGATCCGTAACGCGAAATGAATTGACTGCCGCACTGACACCGCCGCTTGGTCCATTCACCGAAGATGAGCTAATGGATCACTATCTGCCAGCGCACAGCAGCGTGTTGACAGCGCAGGAACACTCAATTATGTCCGCAGTAATGAGGTCATATGTACCTGCACCACAAGGCGGATGGGTGACAACGATTGGCTTTGACCGACATATGGCTGTTATTGAGGCATTTCTGGACTACAGCCCAGATGCCGACTTGGAGTCACTCACGGTCCCTACCTGGATCCTGATGGCAAGGGACCCCTTTACCCCAGGCGAGCATGGTTCAACTGACGCATGGGCAAGGGCCAGGAGCCAAGTTGATACAAAAGTTTGGGGAAAAACCAATATTGCACTGCAGCATTGGTACGGTGCGGTCCATGACGTTCCCCTGTACTGGCCCCATCAGGTCTCGCAATTGATCTCACACGCAGTTTCCACTTCTCAATTCGCACCGGTATCAATCTCGGACATCAGCGGGAAGCGCGTCTTGGCATGATCGAATACGACGACCTTCCTGTGCTCACTAACCCGATTATGTTGTGCGCTTTCGAAGGATGGAATGACGCCGCAGAGAGCGCATCCGGAGTGATTACCCACCTACGCGAAACGTGGAAGGCAGAGTTACTGCTCGAACTCGACCCTGAAGAATATTACGATTATCAAGTTAATCGGCCACACACATACGTGAGTGACTCCGGAGATCGGGGAATTATTTGGCCGGGGACCCGCGTTTACACGGCCCACGTACCTGAGCTTAAGCGTGACGTGATTTTAGTTTCTGGAATCGAACCCAATATGAAGTGGCCACAATTCATCAGGGAAATTCTTTCACTTGCCGCTGAACTTGATGCAGGACTTGTTTTGACCTTGGGCGCACTCCTGTCGGACAACCCGCACACTAGGCCAGTTCCTGTTACCGCAACATCCAGTGACCCACAACTCCTCAGTGAACTTGATGTCTCTAAATCAACATACGAGGGTCCAACCGGAATTATCGGCGCACTGGCAGCGGCCTGTGATCAGTTCGGGATCCCTAGCTTGTCCCTATGGGCGTCAGTCCCGCACTATGTTGGTCAGTCACCGTGTCCTAAAGCAACACTGGCTTTGGTTGCAAAAATCGAGGACCTACTCGATCTGCCGATCCCACTTGGTGAACTCACCGAGGACGCCCGTGCATGGGAGGCGGGGGTTAATGAACTCGCTCAGGAAGACGAGGACATTGCGGATTACGTTGCGCAACTTGAGGAAGAGCAAGAGACCACTGAACTACCCGAGGCCTCAGGTGATGCGATCGCAAAAGAATTCGAACGCTACTTGCGAAGGCGTGAAAGTTAGAGCATGTTCCGTATTTGTAAATACCTGTTTATTGAATACTCAGTACTTGCATCGAAACTGTCGGAATGATTCGATGCGCTGAAGGAATCTTGAATACCGGTTGCAACTTTTTTCCCCAATTCAACCCCCCATTGATCAAATGAATTAATGCCCCATATTGCTCCTTGTACAAAGGTGGAATGCTCGTAGAGCGAGATAAGCGCACCTAGTGAAAATGGAGTTAACTCTTGACA
>CAMCYV010000158.1 GCA_945885645.1 Bifidobacterium breve
TATTTACGGTGGTGGCGGTGGCGTTATCGTCCCTGAAGAAATTGCCATTAGTGCAAAAAAACGGGTCCGTATTTTTTCCCCCGAGGACGGCCAGCGTCTCGGACTGGTCGGGATGATCGCCTCGATGGTTGAAGAGTGCGATGTTGACCTCACCGAAAACATCCCCGCACTTGATGCGGTACTCGCAGGTCACGAGCGCGAACTTGCTCGAGCAGTAACCCTCCTCGAAGAAGGTAATGCTCCGGCCGGCTGGCTCGAACAAATTCAGGCTGCTGCAGCACAGGTTTCCACCCCGGTCCTGGGTATCACCGGAACCGGTGGCTCCGGAAAATCCACCCTCACCGATGAACTCTTGCGGCGTTTCCGCACCGATCAAGAAGGCAAACTCCGGATTGCAGTAATCGCGGTTGACCCAACCCGGCGCAAGGGTGGTGGCGCACTTCTTGGTGATCGAATCCGCATGAACACCATTGATCTTGGATCCGTCACCTTCCGTTCCCTTGCAACTCGGGGCGCCGGGTCGGTGATTCCCGAGAATCTTGCTGACGTGATCACTTTGTATCGGGCTACCCACGACCTGGTGGTTGTCGAAACACCCGGAATCGGCCAAGGCGACTCCGGAATTGTTCCTTTCGTCGACACATCCCTTTATGTCATGACACCAGAGTTTGGTGCAGCTTCGCAACTAGAAAAAATCGACATGCTCGACTACGCAGACGCTGTGGCCATTAACAAATTTGAGCGACGCGGCGCTGAAGATGCCCGTCGTGATGTTGCCCGCCAACTCGTGCGCAACCGCCAAGCATTTAGTTCCACATGGGAGGACATGCCGGTCTTCGGCACTTCGGCCGCCCGATTCGCAGACGACGGCGTCACCCACCTCTACCACTACCTGTATGACCTACTGGTCACAAAAGGTTTGGTGAGCAATCGAGGTGTACTTAACCGCCTTGATGGAATGGAACCAACCGGTCTCACCACTATCGTGCCGCCTGCCCGCGCTCGCTACCTCGCAGAGATCGCCGAAACCGTACGTTCCTACCACGCAACCACCAATGATCAAGCAAGTATCGCCAGACGTGTGCAGCACCTCGGCACAGCCGCCGACTTACTTTCATTAGAAGGAGCCGACGCCACACAGGTTCTCGAATTGCGTGAAAACCAAGAAGCACAAATGCAACGGGACGTGGTTTCACTGCTGACATCATGGCCAGAAGTGCGCGAGCAATATGCACAAGAAGAACTTGTTGTCACGATCCGAGACAAAGAACTACACACAAACCTTTGGAAAGACACACTTTCAGGTTCGCGTATCCCACGCGTTGCTCTCCCCCAGACGGAAGATTCCGGCGAACTTGTTCGCTACCTGCGCGAGGAAAACCTGCCCGGCAGTTACCCATTCACTTCAGGTGTTTTCCCGTTTAAACGTGATGGTGAAGCCCCTGCCCGAATGTTCGCAGGTGAAGGTGACGCATTCCGTACCAACCGCCGATTCCACCTGCTGTCCTCCGGCCAGCCAGCCACGCGACTCTCAACAGCTTTTGATTCGGTCACCCTGTACGGGCGCGATCCCAATGAAGAGCCCGACGTGTACGGCAAGGTCGGAACCTCCGGCGTATCAATCGCCACCCTCGATGACATGAAAGTTCTGTACTCCGGCTTTGACCTGTGCGATCCGATGACCTCGGTCTCCATGACAATCAACGGACCCGCTCCCACGATTCTTGCAATGTTCATGAACACGGCAATCGACCAACGCCTCGATGCTTTCCGTGAGCGGGAAAACCGCGAACCAACTGCTGAAGAAACCGCCGAAATCAGAGCATGGGTTCTCACCAACGTGCGCGGCACCGTGCAGGCTGACATCCTCAAAGAAGATCAAGGTCAAAACACCTGCATCTTCTCCACCGAGTTCGCCCTTCGTTGCATGGGTGACGTTCAGCAGTGGTTCATCGATAATCAGGTACGAAATTTCTATTCCGTATCTATCTCGGGCTATCACATCGCTGAAGCTGGGGCGAACCCGATTTCGCAACTTGCATTCACTCTCGCAAATGGCTTCACCTACGTTGAGGCATACCTTGCCCGCGGCATGAAGGTGGAAGACTTCGCGCCCAACTTCTCATTCTTTTTCTCCAATGGAATTGATGCGGAGTACACGGTGCTTGGCCGAGTCGCCAGACGCATCTGGGCGATCGCAATGCGTGAACTCTATGGAGCCGATGAGCGCAGTCAAAAACTGAAGTACCACGTCCAAACTTCTGGCCGGTCCCTGCACGCGCAAGAGATGGACTTCAATGACATCCGCACAACGCTGCAAGCATTGTGCGCGATCAACGACAACTGCAACTCACTTCATACCAATGCCTACGACGAAGCTGTCACAACCCCCAGTGAGCATTCAGTCCGACGTGCACTTGCAATCCAGATGATTATCGACCAAGAGTGGGGTCTCTCCAAGAACGAGAACCCACTCCAAGGTTCCTACATTGTGGACGAACTCACAAACCTCGTGGAGGAAGCCGTACTCGTCGAGTTCGAACGAATCTCCGACCGGGGTGGCGTCCTTGGCGCCATGGAAACTGGCTATCAGCGTGGTCGAATCCAAGACGAGTCAATGCTCTACGAACACAAGAAGCATGATGGATCCCTACCGATTATTGGGGTGAACACATTCCTTAATCCCCATGAGAGCGGTGAAGTTCAGACCGTTGAACTTGCGCGCGCCAGCGAAGAGGAGAAGCGTTCACAGGTCGAACGGTTGGCCGCCTTCCAGGAAAAGCATCGTCTCGAGGCGGAGCCAGCACTCGCTCGATTGAAGGAAGCAGCAGCATCAGGGGGTAACACGTTTTCCTCCCTGATGGACGCGGTTCGGGTATGCTCAATGGGTCAAATAACCTCAGCATTTTTTGAGGTCGGCGGCCAATACCGTCGTAATGTTTGATCAAACAGAACTGCACCTAATTGTGAATAGCTTGATTAACCTCAACGGGGGAACTTGTGACAATGAGTCGGACACTCGACAGCGATCCGATCGACGAGGCCCGACGCCAGTGGGTAAACCACAATTGGACGCAAGCCGCGGACGGCATGGCGGCGGTCACCTCGATTGTGCGGGTGCAGCAAATCATGTTGCACCGAATCGACGGGGTTTTGCGTCCATTGGATCTCACGTTCGCACGCTACGAAATCCTCACCCTTCTGTCATTCACCAAATATGGCTCACTCCCCATGACGCGCATGGGGACACTTCTGCAGGTGCACCCAACAAGTGTCACGAGCGCTGTCGACCGGCTAGAGGCGCAGGGTTTCGTCGAACGTCTGCCCCACCCATCGGATCGGCGCGCGGTACTGGCATCTATCACGGATCTGGGGCGCGAGCGTTCCGCTGCCGCAACGACCGCTTTGAACTCGGAAGTCTTCGAGCAACTTGGACTCACTGCGGAACAGATCGATTCGCTCTTGGGTATTCTGCGCACATTGCGCACCAACGCCGGCGACTTTTAAATCTGACCCCTCAAGCGTTAGTGCACGATCTCACTCACATGAAGAAAGAGAATAAATAATGAATCGTCTTGGTGTCGTCGGTTGCGGCGTTATGGGTGCAGGAATAGCAGAGATTGGTGCCAAGGGTGGCTGCGATGTGATTGTCGTGGATGCTTTCCCCGAGGCCCTTGAGAATGCTAAGAAGCGAATGGCCGCGTCCCTTGGCAAAGCCGAGGCAGCGGGCAAACTCTCCGAGTCTGCGGACTCGATCATGGCTCGCATCCAGTGGACCACCGACATCGCGGCACTCGCCAACTGTGAGATCGTCACCGAAGCAATCCGTGAGACTCTCGCTGACAAGGTTTCACTGATCGCACAGCTCGACGCCGTCCTAAGCCCTGAAGCAATCATTACGACCAACACTTCTTCTATTCCGGTTGCTCAAATTGCAGCAGCGAGCACCCACCCCGAGCGCGTTCTGGGTACGCACTATTTCAATCCGGTCCCCGTAATGCAATTGGTTGAAGTCATCTCTTGCCT
>CAMCYV010000159.1 GCA_945885645.1 Bifidobacterium breve
TTTAAGAAATTTGCCAACGTTGACGCATGGCCAATCTGTCTTGACACCCAGGACGTTAATGAAATCGTGCGAACCGTTGAAATTATTGCCCCCGGTTTCGGCGGAATCAACCTCGAAGATATTTCAGCACCGCGCTGCTTTGAAGTTGAACGCAGACTACGTGAGCGCCTCAATATCCCCGTTTTCCACGATGACCAACACGGCACCGCGGTTGTCGTTTTGGCCGCGCTGATCAACGCGTCCAAACTGGTAAAGAAAGAACTATCTTCGATGAAAATTGTCATGTCGGGTGCGGGAGCCGCTGGTGCAGCCGTCGCATATTTACTACTTCACGCCGGCGTTGAAAGCATCATGCTTTTTGACTCAAAAGGTGCGGTGTCACCCTTGAGGACTGACCTAGACCCCGATCGCACTGAACTCGCCAGGCGCACAAACCTAAGTCAGTTCACCGGCTCCCTCACCCAAGCATTGGTTGATGCCGATGTATTTATTGGTCTATCTCAACCCAATTTGATTACAGCAGCAGACGTTGAAAAGATGGCAAAAGATTCAATTGTTTTCGCACTGGCAAACCCTGACCCGGAAATCAATCCGATTGAGGCAGCAAAATTTGCTAAGGTCGTTGCCACCGGACGTAGCGACTTTCCCAATCAGATAAACAACGTACTTGCATTCCCGGGTATTTTCCGTGGATTACTTGACAGCGGTGCAATCGACATAACGGAAGAAGTCCTCATGGCTTCGGCTAAGGCAATCGCGGAATGTATCAGCGAGAAAGCACTCTCCTCTGTTTACATCGTTCCTAGTGTTTTCGACAGCAATGTTGCCCCCGCAGTTGCCGCAGCCGTCATTGCGGCAACAAAAGTAAAGGATTCTGTTAATTAAAGCTTCTCAACGGGGGCATAACGCAGCAAGAGTCGTTTAACTCCCGAGGCTCCAAAGTCAATCGTTGCATCAGCGCGGTCTCCGCTTCCACCCGTTTCAACAACTGTGCCCATTCCGAATTTTTCATGGGTGACACGGTCGCCCGCGCTGAGTGAAATCGTGTTGGAACTGACACTCTTGCTGCCTCGATGCAGTGAGGAGTCGGATCCAGACCAAGTGGTTGAACCAAAACTAGAGCTTGAGGCAAACATTGGAGGCGCTTCACGTTCCCACTTGATGTGTTGTTCTGGGATTTCATCGAGGAAACGACTTTGTGGATTGGCCGCCGGGCTTCCCCAGGAAGATCGGGTAAGGGACCGGCTCAGGAACAAACGTTGACGGGCGCGGGTAATGCCGACATATGCCAGTCGTCTTTCCTCTTCTAGTTCACACGCCTCACCCAGTGACCGTGAGTGGGGGAAGATCCCTTCTTCCATACCGGTGAGGAAAACGGTTGGAAACTCAAGACCCTTAGCGGTGTGCAGGGTCATCAGGGTGACTACACCACCGTGATCCTCACCGTCGGGGATTGAATCAGCGTCGGCGACCAAGGCCACGTTCTCCAAAAAATCAATCAACGTTCCCTCAGGATTGTCCACCAGGAAGGCAGCAGCAACCGACTCGAGCTCTGCGAGGTTTTCAATTCGACTTTCATCTTGTAAATCATTTGATGCTCGTAGTTCAGAGAGATAACCACTTTGCTCAACTGCAGCTTGGACAACCATTGCCGGCTCGGTGCCAGATTCAAACAGTGTCTGTAATGCCTGCATCAATTCAACAAAACTTGCAATAGCGCTGATGGAACGGGTGGCTAGTCCCGGCACGTCAGCTGCTCGCTGCAGGCTCTCATAAAAAGTAATGCGTTCTCGCTCGGCAAAAGCACCGATCATTGCTTCTGCTCGGTCACCAATCCCGCGTTTGGGGGTGTTGAGGATTCGACGTAGAGATACTTCGTCGGCGGGGTTAACAATTGTGCGCAGGTAGGCCAAAATGTCTCGGACTTCTTTGCGTTCATAAAAGCGAACACCACCCACTACCTTATAAGGCATGCCTGTTCGAATGAATACTTCTTCGACTGCGCGCGACTGGGCATTCGTGCGATAAAAGACTGCTGTGTCACCGGGCCGCGAGATTCCTTCGTCGGACATGCGGTCAATCTCGCGAGCGATGAATGACGCTTCGTCGTGTTCGTCGTCTCCCACATATACCTTGATCAGGTCGCCATCGCCCGAGTCTGTCCACAAATTCTTCGCCCGACGCGACGTGTTTTTTGCAATGACTGCATTAGCGGCACTCAAAATTGTTTGGGTTGAGCGATAGTTTTGCTCAAGCAGAATCGTGGTGGCATTGGGATAGTCCCGCTCGAATTCCTCAATGTTGCGAATCGTGGCGCCACGGAACGCATAAATCGATTGATCGGCGTCACCCACCACACACAATTCACCCGGTGGTGGTGAATCCGGTAAGGCGGCAATTGTGCCCACAAGTTCCTTGATCAACATGTATTGGGCATGGTTGGTGTCTTGGTACTCGTCAACCAAGATCTGACGGAATCGACGCCGATACATATTGGCAACCTCGGGGAAAAGTTGCAATAGTGCAACTGTTGAACCAATGAGGTCGTCAAAATCAAAAGCATTGGCAAGGGTCAATCGGTTTTGATATTCGCGGTAGATCTGGGCAATCACAGACTCAATAGCGGCGTCTTTGTCAGAGGACAGTTGGGTATTTGTGAGGAAAGTTTCGTGGTCGATCAATTCATTTTTCGCCGCTGATATCCGGGAGAGCACCAGGCGCGGGCGTGTGTTCTTCACATCGATATTGAAATCGCGCAGGATCAAAGTGATCAGGCGCAGTGAGTCTTGGGTGTCATAGATTGTGAAGTTCGACTTGACCCCGAGTCGGTGGGCCTCCGCGCGCAAAATTCGTACACAGGCACTGTGAAACGTCGAGACCCACATTGTGCGTCCGGCTGGTCCGACAATGTCGACCACACGTTCCTTCATTTCGGCGGCGGCCTTATTGGTGAATGTGATCGCAAGAATTTGTCCGGGGGTTGCATCCCCGGTGGCCAGCAAATGTGCGATTCGGCGGGTAAGAACTCTAGTTTTCCCCGAACCTGCCCCAGCAACAATCAAAAGTGGGCTGCCTCGATGTTCAACTGCGGTTCGTTGGGCGGGGTTGAGGTCTTCGAGTAATTGATCCCCACGTTGAGAAAACAACTGGGATTGGCTCGAATCAGACACTGATGCAGTCTAGGCCCAACCGCCGACACCTGAATACTCGGCGAAAATCAGCTTGTGATGAAGCCAATCACGCTTATCCAGGCTCTTGCTGGGACATTTGAGGCAAGTGCGACCAGTCCCTTTTCCCCGACTTCGGCAACCACAATGGATGTGGTCTTACCTTTCGCGGTCACGGTTGCTGAACGTGACCCGTAATCAACTCCGCCAACGGCATAAGCGGCCAAGCGGCCATCAGTGCCCTTGCCTCTGGTGGTGACTCGAAGAATTACCGCTGCCACCTTTTTTTGTTTTTTGGGCACGTCACCGATGCCGGTTGCTTTGACCAACTTCACTTCGGTACCGTCAAATTTATCCGTTGTCAGTTTTTTGGAGGACATACCGCGAGCTTTTAGCGGCACTGCACTCGTTTGGTATCCCAGTACCTCAACTTTCACCTGCACCGATGGCTTTTTGGAAGCTGAAAGTTGAACTGTTCCGCCAACAACGGGGACAACTAAAATTGCGGTTCGAGTTATTGCTTTTCGTACCTTGACCGTCGCCGCATTGACCTTTTCGCCAATTTGACCTATACGAAGTTTGCCCTTTTTCGTTGACTCGCTGGTCGTCACGGTGACAAGTGCACTCGTCGCACCAACCGGTAAACCTGCGAGTGTCACGGTGCGGGTCTCACCCGGCTGTATTGCACCTTGGCTTATTGATTCATAGCCGAGTTCAGCTCCGATACCGATGAACTCACCTTCTTCTGGAGCAGCGCCTGGTGC
>CAMCYV010000160.1 GCA_945885645.1 Bifidobacterium breve
CGGATTGACAATGCCAATGAGGTCTTAGGACTACGCCTTAATGTTTGGACATCAATTATTGTTGGTTTAGGGGCTTTGGCCTACTTGGTTATCTCAGCTCGAATGCGGCCCGGACGGGAAGTTATTGCTCAGGAGGCTGATCAGGCTGACCCGATCGAGCCGATTGAGCCATCTGAACCTAAAGCTGTATAGTTTCCTTCTCGGGCCAACGTCGTCCCGGAAATTTCTGAGTCATCCGTTGTTGACCAGATCTAATCCGTGTTGAATGCGACGTTTGAGGAGATTCACAATGGCGATCAGCCTGCAGCCCAAAAAACAGGGGCTTTATCACCCTGACCGCGAGCATGACGCCTGCGGTGTTGCCTTTGTCGCGACTTGAACCGGGGTCCCTAGCCACGAAATTGTCGAAAAAGCCATCAAAGCTTTAACCAATCTCGAACACCGTGGTGCTTCAGGTAGTGAGCCTGATAGCGGTGACGGTGCGGGCATTTTGATGCAGGTTCCTGACCTCTTTTTACGAAATAATGTTGATTTCGACCTTCCAGTAGCAGGCAGGTACGCCGTCGGCACTGCTTTTTTTGATCAAGGGCAGGCTCCGCTTGCGATGGCTGCAATGGCAGACCTAGCGCTCGCGGAAGGCTTGAGCATTCTTGGGCGGCGCCAGGTTCCAACAAATGACACGATAATCGGGGCGATGGCCAAATCGTGTATGCCGGATTTTTGGCAGCTTTTCATCACCGACAACGCATCTTCAGGAATTGATCTTGACCGTGCGGTATATGGGTTTCGCAAAATGGTCGAACATGACCTTGACGTATATTTCTCGTCACTTTCAAGTCGCACCCTCTTGTACAAAGGCATGTTAACTACGGGACAACTGGCGCCGTTCTTCCCGGAATTGACAGATCCGCTCATGGAGAGCGCATTGGCACTCGTCCATTCCCGATTTTCAACGAACACTTTCCCCTCCTGGCCACTTGCACACCCGTATCGACTCATTGCACATAACGGAGAAATCAACACGGTCCGAGGAAATCGAAACTGGATGACTGCTCGTGAGGCAATGTTGACCTCTGACATTTTGCCAGGGGATCTGACCAGGTTGTTCCCCATTTGCTCACCTAATGGGAGTGATTCAGCTTCATTCGATGAAGCGCTCGAGCTATTGCACCTTGGCGGTCGTTCCCTTCCGCACTCCGTCCTCATGATGATTCCTGAGGCGTGGGAAAACAATTTGGATATGTCGCCGGAGCGGAGAGCCTTTTATGAGTTTCACGCAACGATCATGGAACCGTGGGATGGTCCGGCGAACGTATGTTTCACCGACGGAACTGTTATTGGGGCAGTCCTAGACCGCAACGGTTTAAGGCCCGGGCGCTTCTGGGTCTGTGACGACGGACTCGTCATTTTGGCCTCTGAAGCAGGGGTCCTTGACATAGACCCGAGTACCGTCATCCGTAAAGGTCGACTGCAGCCGGGCAAGATGTTTTTGGTGGATACAGAAGCCGGTCGAGTGATTGAAGATGAGGAAATCAAAGACGCACTGGCCGCCGAAAATCCATATCAGGAGTGGGTGTCCAGTGAGGTGATCCACCTAGATGCTTTGCCGGACCGGGAACATATTGTTCACACGCGGGAGTCCGTTGCTCGCCGCCAACAAACTTTCGGTTACACCCAAGAAGAGTTGCGGCTCATTATTGAACCGATGGCCAAAGATGGCATTGAAGCAATTGGCTCAATGGGCACGGACACTCCCATCGCCGCATTGTCAGACCGCCCTCGCCTCCTATTTGACTATTTCAGTCAGCTTTTCGCCCAGGTGACAAATCCACCACTTGATGCAATTCGTGAGGAAATTGTGACATCTCTTGGGAGCCTCATTGGTCCCGAGGGAAACCTGTTGGAAGCATCACCTGCTCACTGTCGTCAAGTTGTTTTGCCATTTCCGGTCATTGATAATGATGAATTGGCAAAAATTCTGCACATCAATGCCGATGGCACACTGCCAGAGTTTGCCGCTGCGCGCATCAAGGGCCTGTACAACGTGTACGGCGGTGGGCCTGCACTCGAAAAGCGCATCTCGGAAATCTTCAACGAAGTTGACGCTTTGATTCGCCAAGGAAAGAGATTCATTGTTTTGTCTGACCGCGACAGCAATGCAAGCCTTGCTCCAATCCCATCCCTTTTGCTGTGTGCGGCTGTTCATCACCATTTAGTGCGCACCAAGCATCGCACAATGATCAGCCTGCTGATTGAAACGGGAGACGTACGCGAAGTTCATCACGTTGCGCTCTTGATCGGCTACGGTGCTGCTGCCATCAACCCCTACTTGGCACTGGAAAGTGTCGAAGACCTTGTTCGCCGAAATGTAATTTCTGACATTTCTCCTGAAAAGGCTATGCGCAATGTCATCAAATCCTTGGGTAAGGGACTCCTGAAAGTTATGTCCAAAATGGGAGTGTCAACGGTTGCTTCCTACAGAGGAGCGCAGATTTTTGAAGCGATTGGTCTGTCACAGGAGTTTATTGACGCATATTTCACTGGAACGGTCTCTCAACTTGGTGGTATCGGTCTTGATGTAATTGCACAAGAAAATGCCGCGAGACATGCGGATGCTTACCCGGTGTCAGGGATCTCACCTACACATCGCACTTTGCGTGACGGTGGAGAATATCAATGGCGGCGCGAAGGATCACCGCACTTGTTTGACCCTGACACGGTATTCCGCTTGCAGCATGCGACTCGTGCAAAGCGTTTTGACATATTCCGTGAATACACCAGCCGGGTCAATGATCAGTCGGAACGGCTTATGACATTGCGTGGACTATTCGAGTTTTCATCACCACGAGCAGCAATTTCAATTGATGAAGTGGAGTCGATTGAGAGCATCGTTAAACGGTTCTCGACCGGCGCTATGTCCTATGGTTCTATTTCAGCCGAGGCGCATGAAACCCTCGCCATCGCCATGAATCGACTCGGAGCGAAATCCAATACAGGTGAAGGTGGCGAGGATCCAGAGCGTTATTTACCCGTGGCAAATGGAGATTCCAAGCGTTCAGCCATTAAGCAGGTGGCTTCAGGCCGTTTCGGTGTCACCAGCGAGTACTTGGTGAACAGTGACGACATCCAGATAAAGATGGCGCAGGGAGCTAAGCCGGGTGAAGGTGGCCAGCTTCCCGGTAACAAGGTGTATCCGTGGATAGCTAAGACACGGCATTCCACACCGGGTGTGACTTTGATTTCACCGCCGCCACATCATGACATTTATTCAATTGAAGACTTAGCCCAATTGATTCATGACTTGAAAAACGCCAATTCTGATGCACGTATCCACGTGAAATTAGTGGCAGAGGTTGGTGTAGGAACGGTTGCAGCGGGTGTCGCGAAAGCGCACGCTGACGTGATTCTGATCTCGGGTCATGACGGTGGAACGGGTGCTTCGCCACTGACTTCCCTCAAACATGCTGGTGCGCCGTGGGAACTTGGTTTAGCCGAGACCCAGCAGACCCTCCTTCTCAATGGATTGCGTGATCGGGTTGTCGTTCAAGCCGATGGCCAACTCAAAACTGGACGTGACGTGATCATCGCCGCGCTTCTCGGTGCTGAAGAGTTTGGTTTCGCGACCGCTCCGCTCGTGGTAATGGGTTGCATCATGATGCGGGTATGTCACCTTGATACGTGTCCCGTGGGTGTAGCCACGCAAAACCCGGTATTGCGCGAAAAGTTCTCGGGCAAACCTGAATTTGTCGAAACCTTTTTTGAGTACATCGCGCAAGAGGTCCGGGAGTTGCTGGCTGAACTCGGTTTTACCTCAATGGATGAAGCTATTGGCCAGGTTGAAGTTCTCAACATGAACAAGGCAATCACCCATTGGAAAGCGGATGGACTCGACTTGGAACCAATCCTGCACATCCCAGATCT
>CAMCYV010000161.1 GCA_945885645.1 Bifidobacterium breve
GGCGGCATACAAATTAACCGTGATACTCAACGTGGGGCACCAGGGTGAATCGGACCGCTCGTCCGTGCGAGCGGTTGACCGCCACCACCCCAGCGGTGTTGCACGATCTCGGCGCAAATACTAATTGCGGTTTCTTCGGGAGTGCGAGCGCCGATATCGAGTCCAATTGGTGAATGTATGCGTGCGAGTTCAGAATCGGAAACGCCAGCCTCTCGCAACCGGGTGATTCGATCTTCGTGGGTGCGCCGTGAACCCATTGCACCTATATAGCCAGCTTTGGTGCCGAGTGCGACTTTCAGAGCGGGGACATCAAACTTTGGATCGTGTGTCAGAACGGCAATGACGGTTCGTTCATCAACTTCCTGTTGCTCAAGCCAGCGGTGTGGCCAATCCACAACAACCTGATCAGCTTCAGGAAAACGTTTGGCCGTGGCAAAAAATGGACGGGCATCGCAGACCGTCACGACATAACCGAGCAGTTTTGCGACCCGAACCAAAGCTGCTGAAAAATCGATTGCGCCAAAAACAAACATTCGCGCCGGTGGGGCAAAGCTGGCCACGAATACGGTTAACCCTTCACCGAGGCGTTCACCCTCGGGTCCATATTCAATTGTTCCCGTGAGTCCGGCGGCCAACATGCCGAGTGCATCGTCTCGGACCGTTTCATCGAGGCGATCGGTTCCCAGCGAACCCGATGATGAATCGGGTTGAATCACTAAATGTCGGCCAACAAAGTGCGGACCTTTGATGATTGTTGCGATGCAGACAGGATCGCCTTGGTCAATCCGAGCGGCTATCTCAGGCAACTCAGGCCAGGTATCTTGATTTACCGGCTCAACAAAAACTTCGAGAATCCCGCCACAGGTCAGTCCTACCGCAAATGCATCATCGTTGCTGACCCCGTAATGTTCGAATCGTGGGGTGCCATCCGCGATAACTTCATTGCATACTTCAAAGAGAGCACCTTCCACACACCCGCCACTGACACTCCCAACAGCCTCACCGTCGGGCGTGACCAACATGGACGCTCCTGCGGGCCTGGGGGCGGAGCGCCAAGTCTGAACAACGGTCGCCATCGCAGCACCACCAGATTGATGAGCGGCTAATAGTTCTGTGATTACTTCTCGCATGGTGATCCGAGTCTAAGTCCATGCCATTGAATTATTCAATTATCCTGTATTGCGCCCTTGCTTGGCTATCATCCATATATTCGGCAAGGGTCGGTATTTGGCAGGGGTCGGCATGGCAAACAAATCCAGGAAAAGGTGATTGATGTGTACGACATCGCTTTGAGTGTCGCGGCATGTGTTCGTTCGGGCACACGAGCCGATATTGCCTGGATGGTGTTTCCTACCGCATCTGATGAAGCATTGGCCTTGACCCCGGGTGGAGGAAGGATTGGCCGGTTAGCATCTGGAGCTTTTGACGGTTTGTTGACCGACGCGGCAGCCCGCCACTTGTCCACGGGTCGCCTCATTGATCACGTGGTGAGCGAGATGGAAAGTCCCATGTGCGAACTTCCCGCAGGGACCGCGGTCAAGTTCCTCGTAGTTCCAGCGGACCAGTTCCCCTCCCAGACTTGGGCGCTCTTGCTTGATCACAGCCCGCTGGTCGTTGTAGCCTCAATGTCGGAGGACATGGTCACGGCCATAAATATTGAGGCTGGCGGCGCCGATGCACGGCCAATGGTGAACGTGGAAATCGACTCGATCACCACGGTCCTGGCACCCATCCCCCGATTGATCATTGCGGGAGTCGGCCCCATCGCCGACGCGCTCGCCGCGCAGGCGGCCCTACTCAAATGGAAGGTTGCTGTTGAGCCCCGCCCCAATGCGGTGGCAGGGCTGGCTGCCACCCTCTCTCCGATCGATTCTGTGGTCGTGATGGGACATGACATCGAAGTTTCATCGGGGTGCCTGATGGCCGGTTTGGAAAGTGACGCGGGGTATATCGGCGCCCTGGGGTCGTTGGCCATGCAGAACTCCCGGGCCGATTGGCTCGCTTACCGCGAGGTCACGGATCTTTCCAGGGTGCATGGACCGGCCGGCCTTGATATCAAGGCTGCCACCCCCGAGGAAATCGCGGTCGCGATCGTGGCCGAGGCAATTGCGGTTCATCGGCAATAATTTTTGGATTTGCCGTGCGGACTCCTTATTTGAGTCCTAGGCTGATCAACGTTTCACTAGCAACAAGTATCCAGGGAAGCACGTCAACTGAAGGGGCTAAACATGCCTGTTGAATCCTCAGGGCAGGAGCGCGGGAACCCGCGCATGTTTGCCCTCATTGAAAACTCCCCGAAAACAGGTGATAGCCCAACGGTGTGGGCATTTCCACAGTTCGTTGAATTCCTGAAAGTTGCGGGTCAGCCTGTTCAAGGCCCTTGGCCGCCACACCAAGAGCCGCGCCCTGATCCTGATGCAGATTCCATGCCAACAGCAGTCCCCGACACCGGTCACTAAAGCAGAAGAGGAACGAATGTATCCGTCACGATTTTCCTACGACGCACCATCTTCTGTCGAAGAAGCTATTGCGATCCTTGACCAAAATGGTGGAGAAGCAAAAGTATTAGCCGGAGGCCAGAGTCTGATCCCGATGCTCAAACTTCGCTTCGCCTCACCTGCGCGCGTCGTTGATATCAATGGGATTCCTGGTCTTGAGTATCACCGCCTTGATCCCGATGGCACTTTGCGCATTGGGGCGCTGTGCCGACACGAGGATCTGGAGTTTAGCAAACTTCTTGGCAATTTCCCCACATTGGCTCAGGCATCGTCCCTTGTTGCGGATCCAATCGTGCGAACACGTGGAACTTTTGTTGGTTCACTGTGCCACGCTGACCCACAGGGAGACTGGTCCGCAACCATGATTGCCCTTGGTGGAAAAATCATTGCGCAAGGACCAAATGGTCGTCGGGAAATTGAAGCCCGCGATTTCGTCCTCGGTCCATTCGTCAATGCCCTCGCATTTAACGAGGTTGCCGTGGAAGCAATCGTTCCGCCGGCCAAAGGTAAAGCCCTCGGCGGTTACCTAAAGTTGGAGCGTCGCGTCGGTGACTTCGCCACCGCCTCGGTTGCCATAGCTCTCGACGTGGACGGTGACATTGTGACGCGCGCCGGGTGCGCACTCGCTGGAGTAGGTGGCCGGACCATCGATGCAAACGATGCAATCTCAGTACTGGTCGGCAAGTCTCTGACTGCGGAGAGCATTAAAGCAGCAGCCGAAGCGGTTGCTGCTGCAGCAGAGCCACGCACCGATCACAGAGGATCGGGCTCCTATAAGCGTCACATCGTGGAAACATTTGTCACTCGAATACTGTCCAACATTGCCAATAGCGAGCAGAAAGCAGCCTGAACATGACTAGCCTCTATGACGAAGTACAGGCGGCGCCCGCTGCTGGAGTAGAAGTTCGCCGGATCACGGTTAATGTCAACGGAACAGATAGAACCGTTGATGTAGAGCCTCGACTGCTCCTTGCGCACCTGTTGCGCCAAGCATTGCAACTCACCGGAACGCACAGTGGCTGCGACACGTCCGGTTGCGGCGCGTGTACCGTTTTAATGGATGGGCGCCCCGTTAAAAGCTGTACCGTGTTAGCAGTTCAGGCAAACGGTCGTGAAGTCGAAACGGTGGAAGGCCTTGCAACCGCAAGCGAGTTGCACCCCATTCAAGAAGGCTTCAAAGAGGAGCACGGTCTCCAGTGCGGATTCTGCACCCCCGGCATGATGCTCTCAGCTAAGGCGCTTCTTGAACGAAACCCCGATCCAACCGAAGATGAAGTGCGTTGGGCATTGTCTGGCAACCTATGCCGCTGCACCGGATACCAAAACATCGTTA
>CAMCYV010000162.1 GCA_945885645.1 Bifidobacterium breve
TTCCTTACCCAAAATCTCCATTGACTCAAAGAGCGGTGGAGATATTTTCTGTCCACAGATGGCGGTTCGAACCGGCCCAAAAGCCAACTTTGGCTTGAGCCCCAATCCATCAACGAGAGAATCGCGCAATGCTGCCTGGATCGCTTCCGCATTCCATTCGCGCACTTCGGTTAAGGCTTTTCCGGCTACTTCGAGAACCTGAGCTGACTCGTTAGTCCACAGAGCCGGGTCGATAATCACTTGCGCCGCTGGAATGAACAGGAATTCAACGAGCGCGGATGCGGCATCGAGTGTGTCAAGTCGTTCTTGAATCAACGGAACCACCCGGGCTAAGAGCGCTCGCTCCTCCACTGTGATGGTGGCTGACGTAACCCCTGCCGACTCCATGAAGGGGACAAGCCGATCGCATAAATCGGACTCAGATATGTGACGAATCCAATCACCATTAATAGAGGTGCATTTTTTCAAATCAAATCGGGCCGGGTTGGGGTTTACCCGTTCGAGGGTAAAAGCCTCGGTCAATTCCTTGGGCGAGAAGAACTCAATGTCATTACCCATGGACCACCCCAGAAGTGCCAAGTAGTTCAGTAACGCCTCGGGCAAATAGCCTTCTGACCGGTACATGGCAAGTGATGATTCGGGATCACGTTTAGATAATTTCTTATTGCCCTCGCCCATCACGTATGGCAAATGGCCATAGGCCGGAGTGCGCTGTGCTACTCCGGTAGCGGTCAGACCCTCGAACAGGGCAAGCTGCCGTGGGGTCGATGATAAAAGGTCCTCACCACGCAGAACGTGGGTAATGTTCATCATTGCGTCGTCGACCGGATTCACCAGGGTGTACAGCGGATCCCCATTTGCTCGGACCAACACAAAGTCAGGGACATGCTCAGCCTGGAAAGTGACCTCACCACGGATGAGGTCATCCCATGTGAAGTCAGTGCCGGGCATCCGGTACCGGATAACAGATTCACGACCTTGGGCGAGGAAAGCGGCTACCTGCTCTTCGCTCAGTTCCCTACAGGTGCCGTCGTAACCGGGGGTTCTTTTCTCGGATGTGGCAAGTTCGCGCTTTACTTCCAGTTCCGCGGCACTGCAATAGCAACGGTAGGCAAACCCAGCCTCGAGTAGTTTCTCAACGACTTCTGTATAGATTCCCATTCGCTCAGATTGGCGGTAAGGGCCGAACGCACCGCCAACTTCTGGGCCTTCATCCCAATCCAGGCCAAGCCAACGCAGGCTGTCCACCAACGCGAGATAAGAATCCTGTGAGTCACGAGCCGCGTCCGTGTCTTCAATACGAAATACAAAGGTTCCGCCGACGTGCCGAGCAAATGCCCAGTTAAAAAGTGCCGTTCGGATCATGCCAACATGTGGGTTTCCCGTTGGTGATGGGCAGAATCGAACTCGAATGTCACTCATCAAGCATCCTTAACCGGATTGACCAAGCTACCAATTCCTTCAATGTCTATTTCAACTTCATCTCCCGCAATAATCGGTCCAACACCGGCGGGCGTGCCCGTCAGAATTACATCGCCTGGAAGCAAAGTCATCTGGTGACTCACATAGCTGACCAAATCGACTATTGAAAAAATTAGATTCCTTGTATTTCCCGATTGACGCTGTTCGCTTCCAACATAACCGGCAATTGCAAGTTCGGATGGATCTAAATCAGTTTCAATCCAAGGCCCAAGCGGGCAAAAAGTGTCAAATCCCTTGGCTCTCGTCCATTGTCCGTCTGATTTTTGCACGTCACGTGCCGAAACGTCATTCGCACAGGTGTAACCCAAAATTACCTCAGCAACTCGCTCACGTGGGACGTCCTTACAGAACCGACCAATAACGACTGCCAACTCCGCTTCATGGTGAACCATTGATGATTGTTGTGGGAGAACAATGAATTCGTTTGGTCCAATAACCGATGTGTTCGGCTTGAGGAACATGAGTGGTTCGGCAGGGAGCTCACTATCCATTTCAGCAGCATGATCTGCATAATTTTTACCGATACCAATTATTTTGCTGGGAAGGATTGGCGCGAGCAGCTTAACTGCTGAAGCGGCAATCACTCTTCCATCAGGATCAAGTTCACCGAATGGGTGGCCCTTGAGTATTGCAATTATTGAATTGTCTGTAAGTTCGCCTTGATCATCGAGGTTGTCAAGAACACCAAAACTTACCTCTTCGCCATGACTAAATCGACAGATGCGCACTTCGCAACACTATCGGCTAGGACTATACGCAATTCACGGACGGCCGCGCACGAGGCCGAAGTGAACGGCGTCGTCCAAGGCTTGCCAGGATGCCGCAATAACATTTTCGTGTACACCGATCGTGGTCCACACGCGCTCACCGTCGGTGGTTTCAAGAAGAACGCGCGTGACAGCGCCAGTTCCCTTGATTCCTTCAAGGATTCGAACCTTGTAGTCGGTCAACTCAAGCTTGCCCAAGTCTGGGAATAACTGGGATATTGCGTTTCGTAGGGCATTATCCAGTGCGTTTACCGGACCATTTCCTTCCCCCGTTGAGACGAGACGCTCACCGTTTGCATGTAATTTGACGGTCGCTTCACTGATAACTTTTCCATCTTCGCGCTGCTCAACAATTGTTCGCCATGATTCGACGGTAAATTTTCGGCCAGAGCCCTGCTCCTCGCGGACGAGCAACTCGAATGACGCATCTGCGGCCTCAAACGACCAGCCCTGGGCCTCTAATTCTTTTACCCGTTCAACAACTGCAGAAACGAGCGCCGGACTCTTTCCCAGATCCAGCCCTAACTCGGCACCCTTAAGTTCTACCGAGGCACGCCCGGCCATTTCTGTAACGAGCACTCGCTGAATATTTCCAACCGTTACCGGATCAATATGGTTGTATAAATCAGCATTAACTTTCAGTGCGCTCGCATGTAACCCAGCTTTGTGGGCGAATGACGAGACTCCGGCATAGGCCTGGTGGGTATCGGGTGTGATGTTCGCGATTTCGGCAATGGCATGTGACACCCGATACGTCTCCGCTAACGCCTTAGCCGGAATGCACTCAATGCCCATCTTTAATTGCAGATTGGCAACAACAGCAAATAGGTCAGCGTTTCCGGTTCTTTCCCCGTAGCCATTGGCTGTGCATTGCACATGGGTGGCACCAGCCTCAACCGCAGCCAGCGTGTTCGCGACTGCACATGCGGTGTCATCCTGGCAATGAATCCCAATTCTGGCGCCCGAACGCTGAGTTACCTCGGAAACTATTCTCTCGATTCCATGTGGCAACATTCCGCCATTCGTGTCACACAGAACCACAACGGATGCCCCTGCCTGATGTGCCGCTTCGAGTACGGAAAATGCATATTCTGGATCAGCCTTGTAGCCGTCAAAAAAGTGTTCCAGGTCAACGAAAACTCTGCGACCGTGTGAAACCAGGTACCGGACTGTGTCAGAGACCATTTCTAAGTTTTGTGCACCCGATGTTTTGAGTGCCTGTTCCACATGTCGAATATCAGATTTTGCCACCACAGTTATTACGGGAGCTTCACTGTCAAGAAGCGCTTTGACCTGCAGGTCGTCTTCTACCGCAACGCCTGCTTTACGAGTTGCTCCAAATGCGACAAGTTGAGCATGACGAAAGGGAGCTGTCTTGGCGATTTCAAAGAACTCAGTGTCTTTGGGCATAGCGCCAGGCCACCCACCTTCGATGAAATCAACACCGTAATCATCGAGTAAACGTGCCACTGCAATTTTGTCATTTACTGAATAGGAAATACCTTCTCGCTGGGCACCATCTCGCAGCGTTGTGTCATAGACATGAAAAGCGTCAGTCT
>CAMCYV010000163.1 GCA_945885645.1 Bifidobacterium breve
TCCGATCCTGATCACTTGAGAGTGCCGAGAGGGTGAGGGCAAACTTGCTGGCGTTGAGGAGCTTGATTGCTAGTCGGCGACCGATTTTCATTTGACCAATATCAAATGCAGTATCGGTTCCGGGACGACCCGAGGCTGCCCAATAGCGAACCGCATCAGAGCTGTACTCATCGAGCATGTCCATGGGGGTTACAACGTTACCCTTGGACTTGCTCATCTTCTTGCGATCAGGGTCCAGGATCCAACCTGAGATTGCAGCGTGTTTCCACGGCAACTCGTTGTTCTCTAGGTCAGCGCGAACTACGGAGGAAAACAACCAGGTCCGGATGATCTCGTGAGCCTGTGGGCGCATATCCATGGGGAATACCCGCTCGAATAAATCTGGATCGCGTTCCCAACCGCCAGCGATTTGGGGAGTCAGTGAACTTGTTGCCCACGTGTCCATGACATCGGGATCACCCATGAAGCCATCGGGTTGATTGCGTTGAACTTCGGTGTATCCCGCGGGAACGTCACTACTGGGATCAATGGGAAGTTCTGCCTCACTGGGAACGAGTACCTGTTCGTAGTCAGGATTGCCATCTGCATCGAGTGCATACCACACGGGAACCGGGACGCCAAAGAATCTTTGTCGTGAAATCAACCAGTCCCCATTGAGTCCCTCAACCCAGTTTTCATAGCGAACCAACATGTGAGGTGGGTGCCAGATAATCTCGCGCCCACGCTTAAGGAGTTCCCCTCGCAGTTGCGGGTCGCGGCCCCCGTTGGCGATGTACCACTGGCGGGTGGTCACAATTTCAAGTGGCTTATCGCCTTTTTCAAAGAACTTAACGGGGTGGGTGATTGCTTTCGGTTCGCCCACCATGTCGCCTGATTCACGTAAGACTTCCACCATGCGTTGTTTAGCGGTGAAACTCGTTGTCCCAGCAATCGCGGCAAAGCGTTCTTTTCCTGACCGAGTGGTGATCCACGGTGGGGTTTCAGAAGTGATTCGACCATCCCAGCCAACTATGGGGCGGGTGGGAAGTTGTAACTCACGCCACCACGTGACGTCGGCGAGGTCGCCGAATGTGCACACCATCGCGATTCCAGACCCTTTTTCAGGATCAGCCAAGGTGTGGGCCATGACGGGAACTTCGATACCAAATACGGGGGTAATCACGTTGGTACCAAAGAGTGGTTGGTAGCGAGGATCGTCGGGGTGCCCAACGAGAGCCACGCAGGCTGCCAGTAATTCTGGCCTGGTTGTTTCAATGAAGACTTTGTTGGCCGGATTTTCTGTTGGCGCGAAACCGATCCGGTGATAGGCGCCGGGGACGTCGCGGTCCTCAAGTTCTGCTTGTGCAACAGCGGTGCGGAAAGTGACATCCCAGAGGGTTGGTGCTTCCGACTGATATGCCTCGCCACGGGCTAGGTTTCTCAGGAAAGCAAGTTGGCTTACGCGCTGCGCATTTTTATCAATTGTTTGGTAGGTCTGCGCCCAGTCAATGGAGAGTCCCATGCGTCGCCACAGGTCTTCAAAGACAACTTCATCTTCGATTGTTAATTGCTCGCACAACTCAATAAAGTTTTTCCGGGAAATCGGATCCTGCTTTTTCGCATCAGGTTTTGCGGGAGGCGTGTAGTCCGCGACATAGGGCAAACTCGGATCGCAGCGAACTCCGAAATAGTTTTGAACGCGAC
Source organism: Bifidobacterium breve (assembly GCA_945885645.1). Lineage (GTDB taxonomy): Bacteria > Actinomycetota > Actinomycetes > S36-B12 > S36-B12 > UBA4592. Next base: position 1,684 of record CAMCYV010000163.1, read on the forward strand.
GTTCGGTGGGGAGTCCATTGTCATCCCAGCCCATGGGGTAAAAAACTTCAAAACCGCGCATGCGTTTGTACCGCGCGATGCAGTCGGTATGGGTGTAACTGAAAACATGCCCAACGTGCAGTGATCCACTGACGGTGGGGGGCGGAGTGTCAATGGAAAAGATTTCATCTCGGGTTTTAGTGCGGTCAAATGAGTAAGTGTCAGCGTCCTGCCAGGTCTTGGCCCACTTTTCCTCAATCCCGGAAAGGCTTGGCTTTTCTGGAATATTGACCACTGGGGAATCTGACTTCGACGACATGGTTGCGAAGTCTATTCGCCCACCTAGACTGCCACCGTGGGTATTACGAGCGCGCAACAATTATGGGATGAATTCGCATCCCGATGGCCAGAAAATGTCATCGAACCATCGCTTTCTCGAATGAATGCGGTGTCAAACCTGCTGGGGGACCCGCAGCTGACATATCCGGTGATCCAAGTGGCCGGCACCAACGGGAAAAGCTCCACGGCCCGCATGATTGAGTCCATATTGCGATCCTTCGGCCTGCGTACCGGGCTGTACACCTCACCGCATCTGGTTGACCCGACCGAGCGGATTTGCCTCGACGGGGTGCCCATTTCGAGCGAGGCGGCAATTGCCGCGTGGAATGACATTGAGCCTTTTGTTTCCATGGTTGACCGCAATTCACTCGCTGATGGTGGGCCTCAGCTTTCATCTTTTGAAGCAATGACGGTGCTGGCGTATTCGATTTTTGCCGATTCACCGGTTGACGTGGCCATCATTGAAGTGGGAATGGGTGGGACGTGGGATGCAACGAGTGTGTGTCGACCACAGGTGGCAGTCGTGACAACTGTTGATTTGGATCATCAAGAATTTCTCGGGGGAACCCTTGCGGAAATTGCAGCGGAAAAAGCTGGCATCGTGGCGAACGCTCAATCAGTCGTATTAGGCCCCCAGGCTCCACAAGCCGCTGCAGTCCTGATGGCCGCGTGTGAACTTGCTGAACTTGTTCCCGCGCGGTTTGGAGTTGAGTACGGTGTTAATTCGCAGGAGTTAGCCGTTGGGGGACAACTTATGTCCTTTCACGGACTTCGCGGGGACTACTCACATATTTTCCTTCCACTTTTTGGTGAGCATCAAGGTAACAACGCGGCGGTGGCACTGGCAGCCTGTGAGATGTTTATGGGATCAGCGCTGTTAGCGCCGCTGGACATCGATGTCGTAACTGAAGGTTTTGCAAATGTGAAATCACCGGGGAGACTGGAGATTGTTCGAACAGGTCCAACCGTGTTGGTCGACGCCGCCCACAATCCACATGGTGCAAGATCACTTGCCGCTGCATTGGAGACCAGTTTCACCTTTGTTGGGATTGTGGCGGTTATCGGAATGTTGAGGGAAAAAGATGCTGTTGGTTTCCTCGAAGCGTTGTCACCTGTCGTATCGCAGGTTGTGATTACCGAGCCAAACTCACCCCGGGCTCTACCAGCGAGTGAACTTGCCCGACTGGCAACCGAAGTCCTGGGCGGTGATCGAGTCATTCTCGGTGGCGACCTCATGACCTCGCTGGAAGAGGCAATGGGGTTGGCTGACAGTTCGGGTGAATACGGGGGAGTTGGAGTAGTTGTTACCGGCTCGGTGGTTCTGGTCGGGGATACAATCCGACTGTTGTCAGCCACCGACACAAAGAAAGTGAGGTGAGATATGCGAGTACTGGGTTCGACTGTTCTTATCCTTGAAGCGCTCGTGGTTTTGCTCGCGGTCCCCATTGCCATCAATGTCGCCAATGTGAATGCGACCTACGCACTCGTTATTGGAATTGCGCTGGCCGGCTTGCTGGTATTGACCGTTGGTGTGATCACGAAACCGATTGCGGTGCCCATCGGTTGGGTGCTACAGGTGCTCGTCATCGCCTCAGGAATTATCGTCCCCACAATGTTTTTCATAGGTGGACTTTTTGCGCTGCTGTGGTTCTTCGCCGTGCGCAACGGGCAGCGAGTTGACCGGGCACGGGAGTTGCCCGAAAGTTAGGTGAACGACTCCTCTAGCATCAGGCT
>CAMCYV010000164.1 GCA_945885645.1 Bifidobacterium breve
CATCTGCGAGTGGTAGGTGCCGCACAGTTCCGCACACTTACCGGAAAAAGTGCCGATCTTGTCCGGTGTGAGCTCGAAGGCGTTGGTCTTACCGGGAATTACGTCCATTTTGAACAGGAAACTCGGGACCCAGAATGAATGAATCACGTCAGGGGATGTGAGCTCGAATCGAACTTTTTCATCAACCGGTAGAACCAAAGTGGGGATCTGCTCGGCAGCGATGATCGGATCTTCGGAGATCATCTGGGAATCTACCGGGACTCCGATTGAGTAGACATCCTCGTCGAGGTAATTAAATGCCCATGACCATCGAAAGCCCACCACGTTGACGGTCTGGCTTTGATCGTTGTCCATGGTCAAAATTTCGCTCTGATCACGAGCGGTGAACCAGAAAAGTCCGGCCACCATGACGAGGGGAACCAGCGTATAGAGGACTTCAATGGGGATGTTGTATTTGGTTTGCTCGGGTACTTCGTTGATCCGACGACGACGATAGGCCACGATCGACCAGACCATGAGCCCTGCCGTGAAAAGCCCTACCCCCCAGGCTGCTATCCATGACCCATTCCACAGACTTTGAATGATGGGAGCTTCTTTGGTAGCAGGCTCGGGCATGTCAAAAAAGAACGCTTCATTGGCAGTGCAGCCCGACAGCAACAACATGCCGAAAACCGCAATCCCGGCAAGGCCTAGACGTTTGCCCAGTCGCTTTTCGCTCGATTTACGAGTCATAGCCACAAATGTACCCTTCGCATTTTCCACGATCACCCGTGAAATTCACCCTAAAGTGCCATTGATTTCAGCGTGCATTTTTTCCTGAACTTCTACTGCAACTTCTATGAGGGAGACTAGCGCACTCACCCTGGCAATTCTCTCTAGGATCGGCGTCAAGGAGAGTTGATCAGGTCACATTTGTTGCCCATGCCAATTCCTGACTAATCTAGGTAAATGGAAGCCGAGCGAGCACCTGGGTATTTAGACGCAATTGCTGGAGTTCCCCTCACCCCCGCGACCCTCACCGCTTGGCAATCGGCTGCCGCCAAAGCGTGGTCTGATCCGGCCCGGATGCACCATGCTGGCCGGGCATCAGGCTTACTCTTGGATTCGGCTCGCGCCAGCATCGCCAAATTTTTGGGGGTTTCCCCCGAAAATGTCTTTTTCGCTGGTTCCGGGCCAGATGCGCTCAGGGCCACAATCGGTGGAATATTCGCAGTTCGATCCGGTATTTCACCACGAATCCTGGTCGGGAGCGTTGAATCCATGGCTGTTTTAGGTGCCGCTGGCTCATTACCCGGCGCCGAAGTGGTCTCCCTCCGCTTAGATCCAGCGGAAATGACCGGCGCCCTGGACCTTGCCGATCTACACTCCCAACTCACTCCCGGCGCTGCTATGGCCTGCATCCAGGTTGCTAACGCTGAAGTGGGTACCCGCCAACCATTTGCCCAAGCCCTCACAGCATGTCGCGCAGCCGGGGTTCCATTGGTGGCTGATGCCACCGCGGTGATCGGCCGCGAACCGCTTCCCGCCGACTTCGATGTCCTTGTTGCCCCGGCTAAAGATTGGGGTGGTCCTCCTGGAGTCGCCATCGTGGTGACCAGCCCGCACCTTCGCTGGCGACCCGAAGAGGCACCCGACCGTGGCTGGATCGGCGGTTTTCCCGATATTCCCGCAGCCGTGGCCGCAGCCGTGGCCTTAGAAGAGACGGCACCGTTGTGGCAAGGTCAAGCAGACTCGAATCGGCTGATGATTGACCAGGTGCGCTCGGAATTGGTGTCGATGAACCTGTCCTGCGCCGGGGACCCAACGGATCGACTTCCCCATATTCTGACTTTCAGCATTGAAGGTGCTGCCGGAGGTGCGCTTGTTACCGAATTGGACAAACGGGGAATTCAGGTTGCTAGTGGTTCCGCATGTACCGCAGATACGCGAATGCCCTCGCATGTCCTTGAAGCAATGGGGTTGCCCAACGACTCGAGTATTCGTATTTCACTGCCGCCTGATTGCAGTGAGGACACCATCGACCTCTTCCTCTCGCAATTACCCGTTGCCCTCGCGGTCGTTACCGAGTAACAAAAAACAGGGCACTGTTCGCAGTACGAGGGCCAATTCGTCTAGGTAAGTTTCTCTGCTGATCTGCGTCACACCCATTGTTGCTAGGTGATCCGTTTGCCATTGCACGTCAAATAATCGTTTGCCCGGGCATTCACCAAGTTTGTGCACAATCGACGCCAAAGCAACTTTTGACGCATCCCGTTCACGGTGAAACATCGATTCACCGGCGAATAGGCCACCAATCTCGATTCCATAAAGCCCACCGACTAACTCCCCATCTGTATTCCACACTTCAACCGAGTGAGCAAAACCTTTCCCATGTAGATACGTATAGGTCTCGACAAATTCATCGGTAATCCAGTTTCCATCACTACCATTGCGCCAACACGAGCGCATGACCCGTTCAAAAGCTTGATCAAATGTGACCGTGAACTTTCGCATCGACTTACGAAGTGATCTCGACACTATTAACTGATCCAAACGCAAGATTCCGCGCGGATCCGGTGACCACCAGCCAAGTTCCTGTTCACCTGATTCAGTGTCAACCTGCATCGGGAATAGTCCCACTGTGTAAGCGTGCAATACGGTTATTGGATCAAGCTCCGCGCCAATGCAGATCAAGTCTGAATCGGGTTGCGCCAGGCGCGGATCAGCGAGTGACCACGGGCTTAGTGGGATCTGCCCACTACCGGTTGAAATCGAGTACACCCTGCACAACTTAATTCAACTGAATAAACAGAGTGCGAATTATGGCCGGATGCAGGAAATAAATCCTTCAACTTCGGCAGCAGCGTCGTCCCCGTAGGCGAGCGCCATGCGTTGCAAGAAATGCTTCTGCGCCAGTTCGTATTCCTGCGTTCCTACAGTTTCAATGACGTAGGTTGCCAAAAGTGAACCGATTTGCGCTGAACGTTCATCGGTTAACCCCCAGGCTTGGCCAGTAAGGAATCCTGCACGGAATGCGTCACCAACACCGGTTGGGTCTGCTTTACGCTCTTCCTCAGCGATCGCCACGTGAACCGGGGCTTCCCCGCGACGTTCAATGCGCGCGCCATTGGGTCCCAAGGTGGTCACGCGAACCTGAACCATGGCTGCAATGTCTGCCGTACTCCAACCGGTCTTTTGTTCAATAAGCGCAGACTCGTACTCGTTGGTAAACAAGTATGTGGCGCCTTCAATAAGTGGCTTTACTTCTTCGCCACTCATCCGGGCAAGCTGCTGGGATGGGTCTGCTGCAAATGGATAGCCGCGAAAGCGGCATTCGTCCGTGTGACGTTGCATGGCTAATGGGTCGTTTGCGCCAATCAAAACTATGTCGGCACTCCCCACTGCGTCCACGATTGGCTTGAGTTCAATATTGCGAGCTTCGCTCATGGCACCCGCATAGAAGGTGGCAATCTGGTTTTGCTCGGCATCTGTTGTGCAAACAAATCGCGCCGTATGTGCTGTCTCGGAGACGTGCACGCCGCTGGTGTCCACACCGTGACGGTTGAGCCAGCTTTCGTAGTCGGCGAAGTCAGGACCAACCGCGCCAACGAGCACTGGTTTAAGCCCTAGGCACCCAATGCCGAAAGCAATATTGGGAGCGACTCCCCCGCGTCGAATCTCCAGTTCGTCAACGAGGAAGGACAGGGACACCTTGTCGAGTTTTTCGGCAACGAGTGAATCAACGAA
>CAMCYV010000165.1 GCA_945885645.1 Bifidobacterium breve
AAAGCTGTCCAAATATTTAAAGAAATTTGGGGTAGGCCAGCCAACCGGGCTGGGATTTCCGGGGGAAACCAATGGTTTTGTTCCTGAATACGAAGACTGGTCGCAAACGTCATTTCCCACAATTGCCTTCGGTCAGGGTCTTAGCGTCAATGCTGTACAGGTAGCGAGCGTCTTCTCAACCATTGCAAATGACGGTTTGCGTGTTGAGCCATCCCTGGTTAAAAGAATTGTTCACGCAGGCGGCAGTGTTGAAGAGCCCGAGGCGCCAGTCACAACACGTGTAGTTTCACGTGACACGGCAATTCAAGTCAGAGCAATGCTGGAGAGTGTCGTTGGGGAAGGTGGAACAGCGACAAATGCCAAGATTCCTGGCTACCGTGTTGGAGGCAAGACGGGCACCGCCCAAGTTGTTGACGATCAGACGGGTGAATACAGCGATCAAGTTGTCGCATCTTTTGCTGGCATGGTGCCGGCAGATGACCCGCAACTTGTTGTCGCGGTGTTTATCTCGCAACCTCGAAATGGCCGTTACGGTGGTGAGTTAGGTGGGCCAGTCTTCAAAAAAGTCGCCCAATACGCACTTGGCGCATTAGAGATCCCGCCTACGGGTTCACACGCACCTAAACTTGCTTTGACTTTTGGGGGCTAACGTGAATTCGACTTCGGTTGTCGAGATTGCTTCACTTATTGGTGGTCAATTCTCGGGGGATTCCAGTGTTGTGGTCACCGGTGTTTCATTGGACTCCACGGCAATCCAAGAGGGAGATTTATTTGCTGCGCTTCCCGGGCGAACTGTGCATGGAGCTCGTTTTATCGAGCAGGCAATTCAACGTGGAGCATCGGCAATTTTGACCGATCGTGCGGGAATTCAACTCATGACAGAAATTGATAACTCACTGAGGATTCCCGTAATTGAGGTGCGCGATCCACGGGTTTGTCTTGGCGAGGTTTGCAAATTGGTTTTTCGGGATCCGACCTCAGACATAATCGTGATCGGAGTCACGGGAACCAACGGGAAAAGCACGACGACCAGCATGATTTATCAAGCGGCGCGCGCTGTCGGCATGAGTGCTGGACTTGTTGGCACTCTCGCAACATTGATTAATGATGAAGTATTGGTAAGCGCGCGAACAACCCCTGAAGCTCCTGACCTTTATCGCACACTTGCACGAATGAAGGCTGCTGGAGTGAAAATTATCGCAATGGAAGTTTCCAGTATTGCCTTGTCTGAGCATCGAGTTAATGGATTGAAATTCGATTGCGTTGCCTTCACGAACCTTTCACATGATCATCTTGATTACCACGGCTCAATGTCTGAATACTTTGCAGCTAAAGCGCAACTTTTTACTCCAAAATTTGGGCGCTTTGGTGTCATTTGCACGGATAGCCCGTGGGGCGTTGAACTCTGCGCACAAGCCACAATTCCTTTTGAATCAGTGGGTACGGTGGGAACGCCTAATTGGAAAATCAGCCGTGGCAATGACACGCGATTTAAATCTTCCTGGAAAGTCAACGGACCACGTGATGAACTTAGTTTTGACTCGATGGCCATGCCAGGACAAATTAACGCCCTAAATGCCGCGTTGGCACTCTCAATTTTAGATCACGTGGGTGTTCGCGGCCGTGATGTAGTCGAGGCAATATGCAGGGCAACTGTTCCGGGCAGGGGTGAGTTGGTCGGAACACGTGGCGATGTGTCATTTTTTGTCGACTACGCCCATTCACCTGAGTCAGTTGAAGAGTTTTTGTCCGGCCTGAATAATGAATTCAGTGGGCGAATCATCACGGTCTTGGGCGCTGGTGGGGATCGAGACGCCAGTAAGCGCTCGTCCATGGGGCGTGTGGGAGCCAGCCTGTCGGATATCTTGATTGTGACAGATGACAATCCGCGTTCGGAGGATCCAGCCCAGATTCGCAAACAGATCATTCAGGGCGTTGAAGAATCTTCACGATCACAGTTGATCGAAATAGGCGATAGGCGTGAAGCGATTACTCGAGCCCTGGAATTAGCCGATGGCCACGACGTCGTGGCTATTTTGGGTAAAGGTCACGAGCGAGGTCAGGAGATCATGGGCCAAACGATTGCATTCAGCGATGTCGACATCGTTCGAGAACTTTTAGGAAATAACGGTCATCATGATTGATTTCACTGGGCATCAACTTATTGAAATCACTGGTGGAACTCTCACCAACTGCGATCATGAACTTGTCCTCAGTGTTCCTGGATTTTACGTCGATTCCCGCAGCCCGATTGAGAACGGGATTTTTGTGGCGCTTGCCGGTGAAAATGCTGATGGACATAGTTTTTTGGCGGACGTCAAAGTGGCTGGAGCATCTTTGGGCATTGTCGCAACGGGCTCAAGTGCGCCAGTCCCAGAAGGCTTACCGTTGCTTCACGTTTTGGACCCTTTGACTGCTTTAGGTCAGATTGCACATTGGGTGCGCGTTAATGTGCTTACAGCTCAGGTCATCGGTATTACGGGTTCCAGTGGGAAAACTACAACGAAGGATTTAATTGCTGGCATATTGGGCCAGTTCGGCCGATGCGTTTCCCCTCCTGGATCATTCAACACAGAGGTAGGTTTACCACTTACTATCTTGAGGGCTGATGCTCAGACGGAATTTCTGGTGCTTGAAATGGGCATGCGTGGCCTTGGCCACATCACCACTTTGTGTGAGATCGCTCAACCTGATATCGGTGTTGTGCTCAACATCGGATCTGCACATATTGAAATGTTGGGCAGCATTGAGAATATCGCCGTTGCGAAGTCAGAGTTGGTTCGTTCCTTGCCCGTTACCGGAGTAGCTGTCCTGAATCAAGATGATCCATATGTTGCGCGGATGAGCGAAGGACTGAAATGCTCACAGCTAACATTTGGAGAGACCCAAGGCGGTGACATCTATGCCAGCGAGATAAACATTGAACCAGATGGAACAACTCGTTTTCTCGTTACCTATCGGGATGTTTCACATTTGGCACACGTGAAGTTAATTGGTGAGCACTATGTCGCAAACGCGTTGGCGGCCCTTAGCGCAAGTGTTGCTGTGGGAGTTCCGTTTGAGACTGCTTGCGAATTTCTCAGTAATGTGAATGTGGTTAGTAAGTGGCGCATGGAAGTAACCGAGGCCACAAATGGGTTGACCGTCATCAACGACGCCTACAACGCTAATCCGGAATCCATGCGCGCAGCGCTCAAGACCTTGGCTCAATTGGGCTCTCGCGGTCCGCGCCGCCGTACGTGGGCGATCCTTGGGGAGATGCGGGAGCTAGGCGAATACTCCATAGATGCACACGACGCGATCGGCAGGTTAGCTGTCCGTCTTGATATATCCCGTTTGGTTTGCGTGGGCGCGGCGACAAAAGTAATGCACTTGGCGGCTGCGAATGAAGGATCTTGGGGTGAAGAGTCGGTCTGGGGTCCCGACATCGATGGTGTCATGACGTTATTGGCTAATGAATTGCAGCCGGGCGACATCATTTTGGTAAAAGCATCGCGATCAATCGGCCTTGACCGTGTGGCCAGCGAGGTTCTGGAGCTTTCGTTAAGTAGTGTTATGGAGGACTTTGAGTCGGGAACTGATCGAGAGCAGGGAACCCCATGAGGCTAGTCGTTATTGCGGGTGCGATAGCGACTTTAATTTCTATTCTTG